>NZ_MLQM01000015.1:0-51002 GCF_001854525.1 Mycobacterium talmoniae | reverse complement strand
TGCGCCCCCGCCGCTTGCCGGACCGGGAGTCGAAGAAGTTGCGCCAGGCCCGCCGGGAGTCGTTGACCGACTGCACCAACGCCACACTGGGCACCTCGCATAACCAGCCTCGCTCCTCGGTGGTCTTGGCCGCAGTGATCACCCGCCGCTGGATCTCGGCGTCCGACAGCTTCACCCCAGCCTGGTACGCCTCGTCCCGGACCCGCAGTGCGTCGTTGAACACCACCCGGGCACACCCTGCTCAGGGCCTTGGCCTGAGCAGCTGTCGGTTCGATGCGATACCGATAGCGCATCTGCATACCGACACCGTAAAGGAACCCACCGACAATGCAGACCTACCGCCGATCCCGGCACAGCCTGTCGCTGCGGCACGCGCATTTGGTGTTCGTGACCAAATACCGGCGCCGGGTGTTCACCGATGCCATGCTTACCTTCACCGAGCACACCATGCGCGATGTGTGTACCGAGCTCGACGTTGAGTTGGTCGAGTTCAACGGTGAACCCGACCACGTACAGCTGCTGGTCGCCTATCCACCCACCTTGGCGGTCTCGGTACTGGTGCAGCGGCTCAAAGACCGCACCGCTTACGCGTCCGGCGGGAATACCCCGGAGCCTGTGTGCGTGCCCGCATGCGCGACCACCTGTGGTCGCCGTCGTGTTCCGCTGTCTCCTGCGGAGGCGCCCCGCTGTCGATCATCACGCAATACATCGACGGCCAAGCTCGACCACTGTGAACGCCGGGCTACGCCCGGCGACCAATGGGTTGGGCTAACCCCGGACTGAAGACCGAGGCTTGCGCCCAGGAATCCGTCAACTCGCCCAACGGGATTCCCAGAAACGGCACCGCGCCCGCCGGCCGGAAGTGAATCGTCATCACCGTCTGCGCGGCGTCGATGCGGGTCAGATAGGACGTAGTGCCGGCACCGGTGACGAACGCGGGCGGCACCTCGAGCCGGGTGCGGCCGTCGGCGTCGTAGAAGTCCACCTGTGACCGGCCGCCGACGTCGATGACGACGGTCGCCGCACCCCGGGGCAGCGCCCGACTCTGGTGCGGTTCGCCGGCCCGCCGATCCCAATACCCGAAGTAGTCGATGAAATCCGACAGCGGCGGTCGGGGCCGATACTGTCGCGGGCCGCTCATCGCGATCCCTCGATGCGGCGGCGGAAACTGGCCGCCGGATAAACGGCCGCCCCCGCGCTGCGGACCCGCTCGGCCAGCGTGCCATCGGAGGTCACCACGGTGATCTCCTGCGGTCGATCGGCGGCTTGGACCAGCCGGACGATCTCGTCGTCGGCCGAGTTCGCACCGGCTCGCGGCGCCTGGCCAACCTCGATCACCGCCGACCGAATCGGCGGCGAGGCCGGCTGCTCGAACACCACGGTCACCCGCTGGCCGTCGGTCGCCGCCCACCGCTCGAGCTGATCCACCAGCCGCACCATCGCGCCGCGGCGGTCCTTCCACCAGCCGTCCGGGCGACTGCCGATCACGTTCATCGCGTCGACGATCCACCGCACCGATCCGACGCTACTGTGCAGCAATGCGCCACGTCACCTACGAACTGCACGACCACGTCGCCACGATCACCCTTAACCGCCCGGAGGCCCGCAACGCGATCAACGGCGCGCTGCGCACCGACCTCAACGCCGCCTGGGACCGGTTCCGTGACGACGAGGACGCCTGGGTCGGGATCCTGACGGCCCACGGCGACGTGTTCTGCGCCGGCGGCGACCTCAAAGACGGCGAGGGTTCGGTCGGCACCTTCGGCGGCACGTTCTGGGAAAAGCCCACGATCAACTCGTTCGAATCGGGGATGGAGCTGTTCAAGCCCACCATCGCCGCCGTGCACGGCCCCTGCGTCGGCTACGGGTTGACCGGGGTGCTGTTCTGCGACTTCGTGATTGCCAGTACCGAGGCCGTGTTCTCCTACCCCGAGGTGGCGATCGGGGTCCCGACCATCGTGGGAGCCATTCGGCTGCCGCAGCGGGTGGCCTGGGCCAACGCCATGGAGCTGCTGTTGACCGGTAAACCGATCAGCGCGCAGCGGGCCCAGGAGATCGGGCTGGTGTGGAAGCTGGTCGAGCCCGACGAGTTGCAGGCCACGGCGCGGTCCTGGGCGCAGACCCTCACCCAGGCCGCCCCGCTGGCCCAGCGGGCAACCAAGGAGGTCGCGTGGCGCAGCGCGGATATGGGCTGGATCGAGGCGGTGCGGTTCGGCGAAACCATGCGCAAGGTCGCCGGCGCGACCCAGGACGTCGCCGAGGGGCTGCGGGCCTGGCAGGAGAAACGCAAACCGGATTGGCAAGCCCGCTGAGGCCACGTCCGTTCCGATTTCTCCAAGCCGGCCGCGCGCCCGCTCCCTACGCTGACGCTATGAGCCAGGGTGACCACCGCCCCGCACGCTCGCCGGTCGTGCTCGCCGCCGGGCAGGGTCGCCGCTACGACATGGGACCGATCCAGGCGGTGTTCAAGTCGGACGGCGCCGAAACCGCCGGCGCCTACTCGATTTCGGAGTGGCGACTCGCCCCGCACACCACCGGGCCCGGCCCGCACCGGCATCCCGAGGACGACGTGTTCTACGTGACCGAGGGCACCATGTCGGTCCTGGTCGACGCGCACTGGATCGACGCACCCGCCGGCGCGTTCGTGCTGGTCCCCGGCGGCGTCACGCACGACTTCGAGAACCGCAGCGACGAACCGGCGGCGATGCTCAACGTCACCCAACCCGGCGACTTCGAGCGGCACATGCCCGGCATCGTCGACTGGTTCCGTACCCATCCGCCGGGCCACGCCGCGCCGCCCGCACCGCCACCGCAGTAACATGGGCCCCATATGTCACAGCGGTCGCGGGAGGACGGATGGCTCGCCGATGGAAGACCGACGCGGGCGTCGTGGCCCTCTCCGCCGCCATCGCGCTGGGCGGCTACCCACCCGCGGTTAGCCAGGCCGCCCCGGTGCCCGCGGTCAAGGATTTCTCCAAACCGGCGATCGTCATCCTGGGCTACGGGCTGAACCCGGATGGCAGCATGCGCACGATCCTGCGCCGCCGGGTCCTGACCGGGCTGGCCGTCGCCCAGTTCTTCCCGCAGTCCCCGGTCATCGTCACCGGCGGCAACCCGCAAAACGGCAAGACCGAGGCCGAGCAGATGCGCAACATGCTGCTCACGCTCGGTTTTCCGGACAGCAGGATCATCGTCGAGGACCGCGCCAACAGCACCGTTCAAAACGCGCAGTTCTCGGTACCGCTGGCCAAACAAGCCGGGACCTCGGGCATCATCCTGGTGACCTCAACCACCCACCAGGGCCGTGCCGACGGGGACTTCGTCGACGCCGGCGGCAACCTGCTGGCGACGGTGAGCTACCCGGACGGCAACCCCAGCGTCAACGTCGCGCAGTTCGCCCGCGACGCGATCAGCCCGTTTATCAGCGTCGGGTGATCAGCTGACGGCCGCGATCGCCGCGTCGTAGTTGGGTTCGGACGCGATCTCCGGGACCAGCTCGGTGTAGGCGACCTTCCCGTCGGCGCCGATCACCACGACGGCACGGGCCAGCAACCCGGCCATCGGGCCGTCGGCGATCCTGACGCCGTAGTCCTCGCCGAAGCTGTCCCGGAACGCCGACGCGGTCGTGACGTTCTCGATGCCCTCGGCGCCGCAGAACCGCTTCTGCGCGAACGGCAGGTCCTTGGACACGCACAGCACGCTCAGGCCGCTCGCGGCGGCGCGTTCGTTGAAGGTCCGCACACTGGTTGCGCACACCGGCGTGTCGACGGACGGGAAAATGTTGAGCAGCACCGGCTTACCGCCGAACTGTCCGCTGCTGACCTCACCGAGATCCGCGCCGACCAGGGTGAACGCGGGCGCCGAGGCGCCCACGGCGGGCAGCTCACCAACGGTGTTGATCGGGTTTCCACGCAACGTTATCTGTGCCATCCGCCCAGTGTGCCAAGCGGCCCCGGGGCCCCGGCAGGCAGGTGTGATTTAGCTCGTGCGCAACGCGCCGCTCAGATACTCACCGCGGCAGGCCAGCCGTGCCAGCTTGCCGCTGGTGGTGCGCGGGATGCTGCCGGCCGGAAGGATGCGCACCTCGGCGACCGGCACCCCATGCCGCCGCAACACCGCCGCCTGGATCGCGGCGACCGCCGGCTGCGGGTCGGTGCGGCTGGTGCCCGCCGCCCGCTCGGCGACGACCACCAGGCGTTCCCCGTCGCCGGCCGTCGTCGGAACGGTGAACGCCGTGACATACCCGCGCCGCACCATCGGCGAGGCGTCGGCGACGGTCGCCTCCACGTCCTGCGGGTAGTGGTTACGTCCGTCGATGCGGATCAGGTCCGCGGTTCGGCCGGCGACGTACAGTTCGCCGTCGAGGTAGAACCCCAGGTCCCCGGTGCGCAACCACCCGGCGTCCGGCGATGAGCCCGCCGCGTGCCCGTCGGCGCCGCGGGTGGACCGCAGCCGCGCCCCGAACGTCGACCGGCTGTCGTCGGGTCTGCCCCAATAGCCGTCGGCAACATTGTTTCCCTGCAACCAGATTTCACCGACCCGGCCGTCGGGCAGTTCGTCGCCGTGCGGGTCGACGATGACGGCCCACAGGCTGCGGGCCACCTGTCCGCAGGGCACGTGGGCCACCGCGCTCGGGCTGTCGGCGGCGACCGGCACCGCCCGGCCGGCACCGAGTTGCTCGCGGTCCAGATACACCGCGGTGGCCGCCGCGCTGGGCGCGATGGTCGAGACCAACAGGGTGGCTTCGGCGATGCCGTAGGAGGGTTTGATCGCGGTGGGCGACAACCCGTAGCGGCCGAACGCCGCAGTGAACGTCGTGATCGCGTCGATGCTGACCGGTTCGGAGCCGATGATCATCACGACGTTGCGCAGGTCGATGTCGGCGCCGGGGGCGGGTTGACCGCGTTGCGCGGCCCATTCGTAGGCAAAGTTCGGTGCCGCGGTAACGACCCGGCCCTCCCGCGAGCCGGCCGACAGCGCCTGGATCCAGCGCTGCGGCCGGCGGATGAACGCCGTGGGTGACATCAGGGTGGAATGGCCGCCGTACACCGCGGGGAAGCCGATCATGGACAACCCCATGTCGTGGTAGAGGGGTAACCAGCTGACGCCGTGGGTGTTTCGGTCCAACAAGTCGATCGCCAGGATCATCTGCAGCAGATTGGTGCCGACCGCCCGGTGGGTGACCTCGACGCCGACCGGGGGTCGGGTCGAGCCCGAGGTGTACTGCAGGTGGGAGATGGCGTCGGCATCCAGCTCGACGGGCGCGAACGCTGCCCCGGTCGCATCCGGCACCTGATCGATCACGACGACGTGTGGCCGTCGCAGCCGGGTCTGCTTGTCCAGGAACGCCTCGACGGCGGCCCGCCTGGCCGCGGTGGTCAGCACGACGGCGGGCTGGGCGTCGCGCAGTGCCGTGTCGAGGCGTTCGGCGTGGCCGGGCAGTTCGGGGGCAAACAGCGGCACCGCGATCGTCCCGGCCTTGATGGCGCCGAAGAACCCGGTGACGTAGTCGATGCCCTGCGGGGCCAGGATGGCGACCCGGTCGCCGGGCGACGTGATGCGTTGCAGGTGCGCGCCGATGGCGCGCAGCCGCACGCCGAGTTGCGCCCAGGTCAGCTCGATGAGCTGTCCGTCCTCGCGGCTGGTGTGGTCCAGGTAGCGGTAGGCCGTGGTATCCGCGACATTGGCGATGTTGCGGTCGATGAGGGAGATCAGCGTGACCCCGGGCGGCAGCGCGATCCCGCCGTCGGCGTCCAGGCAGTCCTCGATCTGGAACAGGCCGGTGGGTGCCACAACATCGTGCTCAGAACCGCGCGCCATGGGGGCAAGTCTAGGTTTGGGCCTCAGCCGCTGGGTTCGCTGATCTTGACCAGCATCTTGCCGATGTTGGCCCCGGTGAACAGCCCGTTGAGCGCGTCGACGCAGGACTCGATACCCTCCATCACCGTTTCCCGGTGCACCAGCCGCCCGTCGGCTTCCCACTGGCGAAGCGCGGCGAACGCCTCATCGAAGCGGCTCCACTGATCCAGCGCGTTGAATCCCTGCATCAGCGCGGTTTTGGACAGCAGGTTCACGTAGTTTGCCGGCCCCGGATGCTCGCCGGTCAGATAGCTGGAGATCACCCCGCACAGCACCACCCGGGCCTTGGGCGCCAGCCGGCCCAGCACCGCGTCCAGGATCGGACCGCCGACGTTGTCGAAGTAGACGTCGACCCCGCGGGGGCACTGCTGCTTGAGTGCGGCCGGCAGGTCGCCCTGACGGTAGTCGAGGCAGGCGTCGAACCCGAAGTCCTCGACGACCGCCCGGCACTTGTCCGGGCCGCCCGCGATGCCCACCACCCGGGCCCCCGCGATCTTGGCGATCTGCCCGGCCACCGAGCCCGTCGCGCCGGCGGCGGCCGAGACCACCACGGTCTCGCCCGGCTGGGGGCGACCGATGCCGGTCATCCCGAAGTAGGCGGTGGCCCCGGTCGGGCCGTAGACCGACATGATGGCCAGCTGATCGGTCGCCCCGGGGATCGGCGTGGTGAACAGGTCATCGCGGACGATCACGTACTGCTGAAAGCCGGTCAGGGTGGTGACCACGTCGCCGACGGCATAGGCATCGCAGCGCGACGCCACCACCTCGCCGATCCCGGCCGCCCGGATCACCTCGCCGAGCTGCACCGGCGGGAAGTAGCTGGGCTGGTCGTCGAGCCAGGTCCGCGCCGCCGCGTCGATGCCCACGTAGGTGGTCCGGACCAGTGCTTCCCCGTCGGCGGGTTCGGGGACCGGCGACGTCACCAGCTCGGTGTCGCCGGGCTGGACCAGCCCGCTCGGACGGCGTCGGAGCACGATCTGCAGATTCGTCGGTTCTGTCACGCCGCCGAAACTACCGAAAGCGCAGGCTACTTCGGGTGATTAAGCCAGATCGCGCCGCCGCGAACCGCACCGGCGCCACGCGGGATCGCCCCCACATGTTTCGACGGGGCGATTGCAGGCTATATCGTGCAATTGTGCCTGAGATGAATCGCCGCAGCGTGATGTTGATGATGGGGATCGGCGCCGTAGCCGCCGCCACCCCACTCCCGCAAGCACGGGCCAACCCCGCTCCCCCGCTGTCACCGGCGGGTCCGGCGCCCGCACCGGCCGCACCGCCCGGGAGTTCGTCCGCGGGCGGCTTCATCTTCCACGACGAGTTCGACGGCCCGGCCGGTTCGGCCCCCGACCCCTCGAAGTGGACGATCTCCAATCACCGGACCCCGGTCAAGAACCCGGTGGGCTTCGACAGACCCGAGTTTTGGGGCCAGTACCGGGACAGCCGCGAAAACGTATTCGTCGACGGCAATTCCAACCTGGTCTTGCGCGCGACCAAGGACGGCGACGGTTTTTTCGGCGGCCTGGTGCACGGCAACTGGCGCGGCGGCATCGGCACCACCTGGGAGGCCCGGATCAAACTCAACTGCCAGACCGCCGGCTGCTGGCCGGCCTGGTGGTTGTCCAATGACGATCCCGGCCGCGAGGGCGAGATCGACCTGATGGAGTGGTACGGCAACGGCGAGTGGCCGTCGGGAACCACGGTTCACGCGGATCCGTTCGGTACCGCGTTCGAGACCCATCCGATCGCGGTGGACGGGGCCTGGCACACCTGGCGCTGCACCTGGGATCACAACGGCATGTACTTCTGGCAGGACTACGTCAACGGCGCCGAACCCTACTTCACCGTCCCGGCGGTCGGCATTGAGGACCTCGAAGAACCGGTCCGCAAATGGCCGTTCAACGACCCCGATTACACGGTGTTTCCGGTGCTGAACCTGGCGGTCGGCGGTTCCGGCGGCGGCGACGCCACCAAGGGCAGCTACCCCGCGGACATGCTGATCGACTGGGTGCGCGTCTTCTGACGAACCCGCGCCACCGGCGTGGTCAAAATGGCCTGTCGTGCAGCACCATGCCGACGAACAGGTACACCATGCACGCCAGCAGGTTCAGGGTGGCCAGCACCAAACCCGCCACGATCAGCCACTGAATGCCGCGCCGCTTGAGGCGGGTGATGGCCGCTTGCCGCTCTTCGCGGCGGGTTTCGGTGGCGACCAGCGCGAACTGAATGGCGACCAGTTCATCGGGGGTGGCGGCCGCGCCGGCCGCGGTTTGCTGCAGCCGTGCCGCGGGAATGTCGACGCCCACCCGGGCGAAGCGCCGGCTCATCCGCCGCGCCTGGCCGCCGCCGAGGGCATGGCCTCGGGTGGGTTGACCGCGCCCCGGTCCGGCCCATCCGCCGCCCCACAGGTTTGACGGCGCCGCCATAGCCTCTCACTCTAGGCCTTCGCCGGTGATTTGGGAGTACATCGTGGGTTTCACCGCGGTCCCCGTGCCGACCCGGTCAGCGGTGCACCGCTTCGACGCTCGCATTCGGCCACGCGAAACACGGCACGGTGGGACACTGGGCACCGTCGGGGGGGAAACCACGCTGAACAGGAGCAAAAGCATGGCCAGCGCCGAAGCGGATGTCCAAGCCCGTACACCGTTCGAGCAGGACGTCGCCGCCACGCAGGAATACTTCGACAGCCCGCGGTTCGACGGGATCACCCGCCTCTATACGGCCCGGCAGGTCGTCGAGCAGCGCGGCACCATCCCCACCGACTACACCGTGGCGCGCAAGGCCGCCGAGGAGTTCTATCCCCGCCTGCGGGAACTGTTCGCCCAGCGCAAGAGCATCACCACCTTCGGCCCCTACTCGCCGGGGCAGGCCGTGGTGATGAAGCGGATCGGCATCGAGGGCATCTACCTCGGTGGCTGGGCGACGTCGGCGAAGGGCTCCATCAGCGAGGATCCCGGACCCGACCTGGCCAGCTATCCGCTGAGCCAGGTGCCCGAGGAAGCCGCCGGGCTGGTCCGCGCCCTGCTCACCGCCGACCGCAACCAGCAGTACCTGCGGTTGCAGATGACCGACGCGCAACGCGCCGCCACCCCGGCCGTGGACTACCGGCCGTTCATCATCGCCGACGCCGACACCGGTCACGGCGGTGACCCGCACGTGCGCAACCTGATCCGCCGCTTCGTCGAGGCCGGGGTGCCCGGCTATCACATCGAGGACCAGCGCCCCGGCACCAAGAAGTGCGGGCATCAGGGCGGCAAGGTGTTGGTGCCCTCCGACGAACAGATCAAGCGGCTCAACACCGCCCGCTTCCAGCTGGATGTGATGCGGGTGCCCGGCATCATCGTCGCGCGCACCGACGCCGAGGCCGCCAACCTGATCGACAGCCGCGCCGACGAGCGCGACCAGCCGTTCATCCTGGGCACCACCAACCTGAAGATTCCGTCCTACAAAGCGTGTTTCCTGGCGATGATGCGGCGCTGCTACGAATCGGGGCTGACCGAACTCAACGGCCACCTGCTCTACGCCCTGCCGGACGGCGAGTACGCGGCCGCCGACGCCTGGCTGCAGCGGCAGGGCATCGCCGACCTGATCGGCCGGGCCGCCGCGGGTCAGCAAAACGGCGAACAGAAGTCGATCGACGCCCTCTACGACGAGGTCGAGTCCAAGTTCGTCGACGCCTGGCAGGACGACGCCGGGCTGATGACCTACGGCGAAGCGGTGGCCGAGCTGCTCGAGTTCGGCGAGCGGGAGGGCGAGCCGCGCGATATGACCGCCGCCGAGTGGCGCACGTTCGCCGAGCGGGCACCGCTGTACACCGCGCGGGAGAAGGCCCGCGAACTGGGCGCCGACCCCGGCTGGGACTGCGAACGGGCCAAGACACCCGAGGGCTACTACCAGGTCCGCGGCGGTATCCCCTACGCGATCGCCAAGTCGCTGGCGGCCGCACCGTTCGCCGACCTGCTGTGGATGGAGACCAAGACCGCCGATCTCGCCGACGCCCGGCAATTCGCCGAGGCGATCCACGCCGAGTACCCCGACCAGATGTTGGCCTACAACCTGTCGCCGTCGTTCAACTGGGACACCACCGGGATGAGCGACGACGAAATGCGGGCCTTCCCCGCCGAACTCGGCAAGATGGGGTTCGTCTTCAACTTCATCACCTACGGCGGGCACCAGGTCGACGGGGTGGCCTCCGAGGAGTTCGCGGCCACCCTGCTGCAGGACGGCATGCTGGCGTTGGCCCGGCTGCAACGCAAGATGCGGCTGGTCGAGTCGCCCTACCGCACCCCGCAAACCCTGGTCGGCGGGCCGCGCAGCGACGCCGCGCTGGCCGCCTCCTCGGGCCGCACCGCCACCACCAAGGCGATGGGCGAAGGCTCCACCCAGCACCAGCACCTGGTGCAGACCGAGGTGCCCAAGAAGCTGTTGGAGGACTGGCTGGCGCTGTGGAGCGAGCACTACCAGATGCCCGAAAAGCTGCGCGTGCAACTGCGTCCGACCCGCCCCGGCTCGGACGTGCTGGAGCTCGGCATCTACGACGGCGAGGACAAACTCGCCAACGTGATCGTCGACCCGATCAAAGACCGGCACGGCCGCAGCATCCTGACGGTGCGCGACCAGAACACCTTCGCCGAGAAGCTGCGGCAAAAGCGGCTGATGACGTTGATCCACCTGTGGCTGGTGCACCGCTTCAAGGCCGACGCGGTCTACTACGTCACCCCCACCGAGGACAACCAGTACCAAACCCAGAAGATGAAGTCGCACGGCATCTTCCGCGACGTGCACCAGGAGGTCGGCGAGATCATCGTCGCCGACGTGAACCAGCCCCGCATCGATGAGCTGCTGGCTCCCGACCGCGAGGCCCTGGGCCGCCTGATCCGCAAAGAGGACTAGCAGTCCTTGCGCGAGCGTGCGTGTCCCCGGTCGACACGCCGAACGATTTACCGGGTCTGCGCACGCTCGTGCGCCGCTGGAATGCCTTGTGTCAACTAGGGTTCAGCCACTATCGCCAACCTCCGGAAAAGTCTTGACTTATTCCAGAAAACGGCGTCAGATGGGTGCCATGCCGTCCACGGCGGACTTCGCCGAGCAGCTGCGTGAGGCGCAGCTGCGTGTGACGCGGCCCCGGGTGGCCGCCCTCGAGGCCGTGCACGGGCATCCGCACGCCGACACGGAGACCATTTTTTCAGCCGTGCGCGCCGCGCTGCCCGAGGTGTCCCGGCAGGCCGTCTACGACGTGCTGTCGGCGCTGACCGCCGCCGGCCTGGTGCGCCGCATCCAGCCGTCCGGCTTCGTCGCACGCTACGAATCGCGGGTCGGCGACAACCACCACCACTTGGTGTGTCGCTCCTGCGGGGCCATCGAGGACGTCGACTGCGCCGTCGGCGAGACGCCCTGCCTCACCCCCTCCGATGACGGCGGATTCGCCCTGGACGAAGCCGAAGTCATCTATTGGGGGTTGTGCCCGACCTGTTCGGCCTCGCCCACCTGACCACAGCCCAATTCACCTACCGCCGAAAGGAAGCACCCGATGTCCGAGAGCGAAGCCCCGGCAATCCCCTCCCCGACCCCCAAGGCGCATCGGCCGATGACCAACCGGGACTGGTGGCCGGACCAGCCGGACCTGGGCGTCCTGCGCAAGCACCTGGCGCAGACCGACCCGCTGGGTGAGGACTTCAACTACGCCGAAGAATTCAAGACCCTCGATCTTGAGGCGCTCAAACGCGATGTCCTCGAGGTGATGACGACGTCACAGGACTGGTGGCCCGCCGACTACGGCCACTACGGGCCGCTGTTCATCCGGATGAGTTGGCACGCCGCGGGCACCTACCGCATCCACGACGGCCGCGGCGGCGGCGGCGAAGGCGCGCAGCGCTTTGCGCCGCTGAACAGCTGGCCCGACAACGTGATCCTGGACAAGGCGCGCCGGCTGCTGTGGCCGGTCAAGAAGAAGTACGGCCGCAAGATCTCCTGGGCCGATCTGATCATCTTCGCCGGCAACTACGCGCTGGACGCGATGGGGTTCAAGACCTTCGGGTTCGGCTTCGGCCGCGAAGACATCTACGAACCGGACGAGATCTTCTGGGGCCCCGAGGACACCTGGCTGGGCGACGAACGCTACAGCGGAAAACGGGACCTGGCCGCTCCGCACGGCGCCACCCAGATGGGTCTGATCTACGTGAATCCCGAGGGCCCCAACGGTAAACCGGATCCGCTGGCCGCGGCCATCGACATCCGCGAGACGTTCGGCCGGATGGCGATGAACGACGTGGAGACCGCCGCCCTGATCGTCGGCGGGCACACCTTCGGCAAGACGCACGGGGCCGGCGACGCCAGCCTCGTCGGCCCGGAGCCCGAGGGCGCCCCGCTGGAGCAGCAGGGCCTGGGCTGGAAGAGCGCGTTCGGCTCCGGTGTGGGTCGCGACGCGATCGGCAGTGGGCTGGAGGTGGTGTGGACGAACACCCCGACGAAGTGGGACAACAGCTTCCTGGAGATCCTGTACGGCTACGAGTGGGAGCTGACCAAGAGCCCCGCCGGCGCCTACCAGTGGACGGCCAAGGACGCCGAGCCGGTGATCCCCGACCCGTTCGACAGCTCCGTGAAGCGGCTGCCGACCATGTTGACGACGGACCTGTCGCTGCGCCTGGACCCGATCTACGGGCCGATCACCCGACGCTGGCTGGACCACCCCGAGGAACTCGAGCTGGAGTTCGCCAAGGCGTGGTACAAGTTGCTGCACCGCGACATGGGGCCGGTGACACGGTATCTGGGTCCCTGGGTTCCCGAGCCGCAGCTGTGGCAGGACCCGGTGCCCGCCGTCGACCACCCGCTGATCGACGACACGGACATCGCCGCGCTGAAGGGCAAGCTGCTCGACGCCGGGCTGTCGATCCCCCAACTGGTCTCCACCGCGTGGGCATCGGCGGCCAGCTTCCGCGGCACCGACAAACGCGGCGGGGCCAACGGGGCACGGATTCGCCTGGCGCCGCAAAAGGACTGGGAGGTCAACAACCCGGCCGAACTGGCTAAGGCGCTGCAGGCGCTCGAAAGGGTCCAGCAGGACTTCAACGCGGCGCAGTCCGGTGGCAAGAAGGTGTCGCTGGCCGACGTGATCGTGCTGGGTGGCTGTGCGGCCGTCGAGCAAGCGGCGAAAAACGCCGGGCACGCCGTCACGGTGCCGTTCACGCCCGGACGCACCGACGCCTCGCAGGACCAGACCGATGTGGAGTCGTTCGCGGTGCTCGAACCCAGCGCCGACGGCTTCCGCAATTACCTGCGCGCCGAGGAGAAGTTGTCGGCGGAGATGCTGCTGGTGGACCGGGCGTTCATGTTGAACCTGACCGCCCCGGAGATGACGGTCCTGGTCGGCGGCCTGCGGGCGCTGGGCGCCAACTTCGACCGCAGCAAGCACGGGGTGTTCACCGATCGGCCCGAGGTGTTGACCAACGACTTCTTCGTCAACCTGCTCGACATGGGCAATGAATGGAAGGCGTCGGAGTCGTCGGAGAACGTCTACGAGATTCGTGACCGCGCCAGCGGCACCCTCAAGTGGACGGCCACCGCGGTGGACCTGGCGTTCGGTTCGAACTCGCAGTTGCGTGGTCTGGCCGAGGTGTACGGCGCCGACGACGCGCAGCAGAAGTTTGTGCAGGACTTCGTCGCGGCATGGAACAAGGTGATGAACCTCGACCGCTTCGACCTCACCTGAGGTACCTGCCGCGCCGAGGCTGAAGCGTTGGCATCGAGGCTGAATGCGGTGCGCCGAGCCCGCGTCCAGTGCGTACTTTTTCGAGAATCCACGCGCTGAGTACAGTCTCGGCGCCCTAGCTTCAGTCTCGGTGCACTGGACGCAGGCTGGGCGCCGTAGCTTCAGCCCCGGCGCTGCCAGCTCAGCCTCGGCGCAGCAAGCCGGTGACCTAGCCGCGGGTTTGTTCCCCGGCAGCCCTCAGCGCCGCGACCGCGGGGCCGAACATGGTGGTCTTGATCGCCCCCAATGTGCCCGGGTCTTTTTCGCCCAGCGGGCGCAGCACCTCGACCGCGGCGGCGGTCACCGCCCCCTCCCCGGCGGTGGCGTCGACGAGGCCGAGGCCGGCCGCCTCCGTTCCGCCGAAACGGCGCCCCGTGGTCATGGACGCCACCGCGGCCTGCGGGGTGAGTTTGGCCTGAATCAGCGCGGCCATCCCGGGGGTGAACGGAATCCGAATGTCGGCCTCGGGAAAACAGAAGAAGCCGCGGTCGGCGCGCATCACCCGAAAGTCGTGGGCCATCGCCAACATCGCGCCGGCGCCGAATGCGTGACCGACCACCGCCGCGGCGGTCGGCACCGGCAACGTCAGCACCCGCGCCAGCAATCCCTGCACTTTGCCGACATACCAGTCGGCCCGCTCCCCGTGGGCACCGAGCCAGTCCAGATCCAGTCCGTTGGTGTAGAACTTGCCGGTCGCGGTGGTGACCAGGCCGTGCGCGCCGGCCTGGATCACCTCATCGAGCTTCGCCTCGATGTCGTCGAGAAACTCTGGGGAGAAACGGTTTTCGTCGTCACCCAAGTCGAGGATGGCGATCTTGTCGTCGTAGCTGAGGGTCAGGGTCATGCGGCATGTCCTTTCGGTGGTGGCGGTCCGACGGCTAGCACCGCCCGGACCGCGGCGTGCAGATGGTGGCGTGCGGTGGGGCTGCCCAGCCGCTCCCGGCCGAGCACGATGGCGGTGGGCAGGTCGACGATGCAGGTGGTGATGGTGTCGACGGCGTTGGCGTCTTTGCGGTCCCACACGGCGACGGCTAGGCGGATCATCAACTCGACCAGCGACGTGTCGAGTTCGGCTAACCGCGCGGCGATGTCGGTCGGCAGGTCGTCGCCGAGCAGGTCGTCGCGGCGGATGGTCAGCAGCAGCTTCGCCGACTCCGGGTGGCGCTCAGCGAAAGCCACCGGGGCGTCGGCGGCGGCCACGACCGCGTCCACCGCTCCCCCGCGCGGCGCCGACAGCGCGTCGTCGACCAGTTCTTGCTGCAGGTCCAGGAATCGACGCCCCGCCCGCAGCCACGCGGCCCCCACCAGGCCGGCGCGGGAGCCGTAGCTGTGGTAGACGGCGCCGTTGGACATGCCGACCGCCGCCCCGATCGCCCGGATCGTCACCGCGGCCGGGCCGGACGCGGCCGCCAGCGACTCGACCGCGTCTAACACGCGGTCGGGGTCGTGAACACGGGGCCGGGGCACCCGCCCACTATAACAGAGCATTCGCTCCGTTATTGCCGGCGGGCTGTCGGCCCTAGCCGCGAGCGTGCACAAACGCACGCCTCAACGCGAAGAAACCTGACATTTTGCGCACGCTCGCGGGCTAGAACCCAGCAGCTAGACCCGCATCGGCAGCTGCGACCGGATCAGCGGGGCGATCTTGTCGGCCATGTAGGCGTGCCCGGCGTCGGTGGGGTGCACGCCGTCGGCGCCGATCAGATCCGGGCGGCCGACGAACCAGCCCTCGGCGATCGGATCGACGAACGCCGCCCCGGTCAGCCAGGCCTGAGCGCTCAGGGTGTCGCGGATCTGCAGCACGTTCGCCGGCACGTCGGCGGTCGGCCAGGCCGGCCCGATCACCAGAAGCCTGGCGCCCGGCGCGGTGCGATGCGCCAGATCAAAGGCGTTGTGGCTCAGCCCGGCCAGCGCGAATGGGTCCACACCTTGATCGTTGCGGGAGCCGAAGAACACCACCAGCGCGTCGTCGGGTCGCACCGCGCGGACGGTCAGATCCCCGAAGGTGCTGCCGTGGTCACCGATCGCGCCGTAGCCGGCCCGGCCCTCGGCGGCCACGTCGGCGGTCACCTGCACGCCCTGGCGACTGAGGATCTGCCAGGCCCGCGCGGTCCAGGCCTTGGGCCCCAGTCCGCCCTCATTGGTGCCGGTCGTGTAGGAGTCGCTGACCACCGCGACGTGCTCCAGCGGCGAATCCGCGCTGCGTAACGCGTACGGGCGCACCGGCGTCGGGTGCTTGCCGCCGATACCGACCAGCACGGCAACTGCGATCGCGAACGCGGTGACCCGCCCCACTGCTACCTCCACTGTCCATGCCGTCGCAATGGCCCGCACCGCGATCAGCGACAGCTTATGGCCTACCCGGCGCCGCCGCTCCGTCAACCTACCGACGTGAGCGCAAATCGCCGAGCGCGCGACGGTTAGCGTACCGCGTATCCAATAAGGTCTGGGGCACAGGGTGTTTCGTCGGCCGCGGGGTCCTCCGCGGCGTCCCCCGCAGCGGTGTCGCCAGACGGCGCATCGGCCGAGGCAGCGTCGGCGGCGGGCTCACGGTCCTCGTCGCCGGCGTCGGCCAGCGGGTCCAAGTGCGGGGCCGGCTCCGGGCCGGCGCCGATCATCCGCCGCATCCAGCGCCGGGCCGGCTCTTCGACCCCGTGGAACAGCACGATGGCACCCAGCACGGCGACGGCGAGCACGCCGAGCAAGATCCACGGTCCGGCGCTGTCCTGCAGGGTGAGTTCGAACTGCTTCACCGCCCAGTTCCAGGCGGTGTGCACCAGCTCGTGCACCATGTACAGCCCGAAGGAGATCTGCCCGCCGTACACCATCACCCGGGTCGACAGCAGCCGCGGCAGGCTGCCGACCCCGATCGCCAGCGTCACCACCACCGGCAGGAACAGCACGTCGACCAGGCCGCTGGAGTCGCTGACCGTGTCCACCGGATGCGCGTCGAGCACGTACAGGGCCCCGACCAGGCCCGCGACCAGCACCAACGACAGGTATCCGACACCGCGCCGGGCTCGATCGGTGGGCCGCAGCCGGCGGACCGCCGCGCAGGCCAGCGCCCCGGCCACGAACTGGGTGACGATCCGGGGCAGCCAGCTCCACGGGGTGTAGAACTGGCCGGTGGCCAGCAGCAGCAGCACCGGCGGCAGCGCCGACGCGAACGCCAACACCAGCAGGCTGCGGGCCCGGGTCACATGGGTCATCCGGAAGATGACCAGCACCAGCACGCCGAACAGCAGGTAGGCCAGCCATTCGGCGCTGATCGACCACGCCGGGCCGTCCCAGCTGGAGCCGTCGAAGAACGGCTCGAACCACAGTTGCACCAGCAGCAACTGCCGCACGTAGCTGATGGCGGTGAACTGGCTCATGTCCTCCGGGTGCACGTGGCCGACGTGCAGGGTGAAAATCACCCACGCGGCGGCCAGATGCAGGGTGACCAGGTACACCGGCCACACCCGGGCCAGCCGAAGCCACAGGAAGTGCACGGTGTCGCGGGTCGACCAGGACGGACCCATCCGATCGAGATAGTTCCAGGTCAGCACGAACCCGCTGAGGATGAAGAACAGGTCGACGCCCTGGGCCCCGCAGTTGAGCACCGGGGCCAGCGCCGAGCTGAAATCGGGGACGGCCTCGGCCAGCAGCGGGCGGAAGTGGAAGAGCACCACCCACACGGCGGCGACGATGCGAAGCCCGGTTAAGGCTTTGATCTCTCCGGTGCGCACAACACTCTTTCCGTATGACCCTGCTCTAGCTACGTTCGCGCTGCTCGGTGGACTGGCTGGGCGGTCGGCCGCGCCGCGGCCTGTCAACTACCAGCCTTCGCAGGGTAACAGCGTGACGCCGCCAATCGCGCGAAGCCCCACCACGGTAGCGGCGCAGTTTTGCCGATCCGAATTGTCGGTCGCGCCGCCGGTCAGGGTCGTTCGAAGTGCTGGTAATCGATGGGTGACCGCCACGAACCGCCCCACACCCAGCCGCGATCGACGAAGACCCGCACGGCCGGGTCACCGCCGTGCAACAGGCCCGGGTCGGTGCGGCTGCGGTCCACGTAGGGCGCCGCGGTCAGCGGTTCGAGTACCCCGTCCGCATGGACGGACGGGTTGAGCAGCGGGTTGACGTCGATCGCGCGACCGTAGGCGTGCAGCGACCACCGGTCGCTGCCGGGGATGCCGCGGCAACTGAACGCCGAGGTGTTGTTGTCCTCCATCGACAGTTCGTCGGCGGCCTGCGGGTAGTGGTCGGGGGTGCGGATCTTCTCGATCGGGTAGCCCAGCCGGTACAGCTCGTCGAAGATCGCCAGCACCTCGTCCACCAGATCCTGGTGCACGACGAGTTCGCCGTCGTGCGGCTGGCCGTCGAAGCCGAGGTGGCGGACGTCGACGCGGCGCAGCTGCGCCGGGTCGATCGGACAACCCGGCTGCCAGGAGGCGCCCAGCTCGGCCGCGGTCACCGGGTGCACCGCCACCGGGGCCGGCGGCGGGGTGCTGACCGGCACGCTGGCCGCGGGCGCGGCCGGCGACGGGCGCACGGCCTCGGGCCGCGGGTCGCTGCACTGCACCAGCACCGCGCCCGCCGCCAACAGCGCGGCCACCGATAGCAAGCGGCGAGTCCTCACCCGTCCCGTTCTAACGCGGTTCGGCGGTTTCGGCGACAAAACCTGGGTGATGCACCGCCGGGCGCGGCGATACGGGACTATGGAGGGGTGGACTGCGACGTGGCACGCGAGGCGTTGTCCGCCCGCATCGACGGGGAGCCCGAGCCGGTGCCCTCGGCTCGCGTCGACGAGCATGTCCGGTCCTGCCCGTCCTGCACGGCCTGGTACACGACCGCCCGCGAACAGGCGGTTCAGTTGCGCAGCCTGGCCGGCGCCGGGAGCGTCGCACCCGTGCCCGGTGACCGCGCCGTCCGCCGCTTCGGTGCCGCTGGGCTGCTGAGCGGGTCCCGACGCTACGGGCTGCGGGCCGGGCTGGCGCTGCTCGGGCTGATTCAGATCTGGCTCGCCGTGGCCCAGGCGGCAGGCATGGACTTCGGCCTGGTGGCCGCACACCACGGCGCCGCCACCGGCGCCCACCTGCTCAACGAGTCCACCGCGTGGTGCGCGGCGCTGGGCATCGCGACCGTGGCCGCGGCGTTCCTCCCCCCGATCGCGGCGGGACTGGCCTGTGTGCTGGTGGCCTACGTCGGGTTGCTGGGCTGCTACGTGGTCGCCGATGCGGTGGCCGGTCAGGTCACCACGATCCGCATCGCCAGCCACCTGCCGGTCGCCGCGGCCGCCGTCCTCGCCGTGCTGGTCTGGCATGCCAGCCGCCGGGATGACCCGCCGCCGCGGCTGCCGGCCGCGCTCGACGACCGGCCCCCGCAGGTGCGCAGCGTGCACCGCGACGATTCGGCGGCGTGACGCCTCAGGCGCCGAACTTGCGCAGCCGCAGGCTGTTCGACACCACCAGGAACGACGAAAACGCCATGGCGGCGCTGGCGACCAACGGGTTGAGCAGGCCGGAGGCGGCGATCGGGATCGCGGCGGCGTTGTAGCCGAACGCCCAGATCATGTTCATCCGGATGGTGTCCAGGGTGGCGCGGGCCAGCCCCAACGCCTGCGGCACCGAGTCCAGGCCGTCGCGGACCAGGATGATGTCGGCCGCGCCGATCGCCACATCGGTGCCGCGGCCAATCGCCACCCCGAGATCGGCGCAGGCCAGGGCGGGCCCGTCGTTGATGCCGTCGCCGACCATCGCGACCACCCGGCCCTGGCCCCGCAGCCGTTCGATGACGTCGACCTTGCCCTCCGGCAGCACGTCGGCGGTGACATCGCCGATGCCGACCGTCGCCGCGATGGCCGTCCCGGTGGCCGCGTTGTCGCCGGTCAGCAGCAGCGTGCGCAATCCGTCGCGGTGCAGCGCGGCCACCGCGTCCACCGCCGAATCCTTGACCGCGTCGGCGACGCTGATCGCGCCGCACACCACGTCGCCCACCGCGACGAACACGACCGTCTCCCCGCGGGATTCACCCGCCTTGCGCGCGGCCGCGACGTCGCGGGGCAGCACCCGGCCGCGGGCGACCCACGCCGGGCGCCCCACCGTGACCGGGCCGATGTCGGTGGCCGCGGTCACGCCGTTGCCGGCGATCTCCTGAAAATCGTTGACGCCCAGCGGCGGCGGACCGGGCCGCGCCTGGGTAATGGCCCGCGCGACGGCGTGTTCGGACCGGGATTCCACCGCGGCCGCGTACCCCAGGACCTCTTCGCTGCACCAGCCGTCGCCGGCCACCACCCCGGTGACCGCGGGCTCGCCGGTCGTCAGCGTTCCGGTTTTGTCGAACACCACGGTGTCCACGGCGCGGATCGCTTCCAACGCCCGGTGTCCCTTGAGGAAGATGCCCAACTGTGCGCCGCGGCCGGAGGCGACCATCATCGCGGTCGGCGTGGCCAGCCCGAGCGCACACGGACACGCGATCACCAGCACCGCCAGCGCCGCGGCCACCGCACGGTCGACGTCGCCGTCGACCGCCCACCAGGCCGTGGCGGTCAGGACCGCGATCACCAGCACGATGGGCACGAACACCGCCGCGATCCGGTCGGCCAGCCGCTGCGCGTCGGCCTTGCCGGCTTGGGCCTCCTCGACCAGCCGCAGCATGCCCGCGAACCGGGTGTCGGGGCCGACGGCGGCGGCTTCGACGACCAGGCGCCCGTCGAGCACCATGGTGCCGCCGACCACGCTGACGCCGGGGGCGGCGTCGACCGGCCCGGCCTCCCCGGTCAGCACACTGACGTCGACGGCGGCGGTGCCGTCGACCACCAACCCGTCGGCCGCGATGGCCTGACCGGGCCGGGCGACGAACCGCTGCCCCTCCTTGAGTTCGGCGGCCGGGATCACCATCTCGTCGCCGTCGCCGAGCAGCACCGTGACGTTTTTGGCGCCCAGCGCCGCCAACGCCCGCAGCGCCGCGCCGGCCTTGGACTTCGCGCGGGCTTCGAAGTAGCGGCCGGCCAGCACGAACACCGTCATCCCGGCCGCGACCTCTAGATAGCTGGACGCGTTGCCCAGCAGCGCCTGCCACACCCCGTCGGCGCGCCCGGGACGGTTTTCGAAAAAGATCGTGTACAGCGACCACACGCTGGCCGCGCTGACCCCGATCGAGATCAGCGTCTCCATGCCGGCGGTGCCGAACCGGGCGTTACGCGCCGCGGTCCGGTGAAATGGCCACGCCGCCCATCCCACGATCGGCGCCGCCAGCGCCGTCACCACCCACGCCCAGCCGGCAAAACGGGTCTCGGGTGCCACCGCGAACAGCACCGACAGGGCGGCCAGCGGCACGAACAGCGCCGCGGCGACGACCAGCCGCAGCAGCAGCGCGCGGGCCTGGCGCGCGTCGGGGTCCGCATCGGCCAGCGGCCGCGCCGAGCGGGACTCGGCCCGGTACCCGGCGCGCCGGACGGCGCCGCACAGCTCGCTCAGCTCGACATCCCCGGCGACGTCGACGGTGGCGACCCGGGTCGCCGCGTTCACCGAGGCCCGCACCCCGTCGAGCTTGTTCAGCGCGGTCTCCACCCGGGCCGCACACGCCGCGCACGTCATCCCGGTGACGTCGAGCTGGATCCGCCGAACGCCCACCGTGGGGGCCGCAACGGTCGCCAAAGTCATTCCTTACCGCCGGTGGTATGCGCCACAGTATCCGTAGTCGGGTTGGGCTGCTGATGAGTTCCCGGCCGACATCGAATAGGGTCAACGCCTGTGGCATCCGGTGACGACGACCAAATTACCGGGCTCGCATTGTCGGCAGGCCGCGGCGACCCCGTCGCACTGGAGCAGTTCATCCGCGCCACCCACCGGGATGTCTGGCGGTCCGTGGCCTACCTGGGTGGGGATCCCGGCGCGGCCGACGACCTGACCCAGGAAACGTTTCTGCGCGCGATCGCCGCGCTGCCCCGGTTCGCCGGTCGCTCCTCGGCGAAGACCTGGCTGCTGTCCATCGCCCGCCGCGTGGTGGTCGACCAGATCCGCTACAACCAGAGCCGCCCCCGCGCCCAGCACGGCGTCGACGTGGACAAGGTGCTGGAAAGTCACCGCCCGGCCCGCAATTTCGAGCACCTGGTGGAAATCCGCATGCTGCTCGACGGCCTGGACGCCGACCGCCGCCACGCGCTGCTGTTGACGCAGGTGCTCGGCCTGTCCTACGCCGAGGCCGCCGAAGTGTGCGGCTGCCCGGTGGGCACCATCCGCTCCCGTGTCGCCCGGGCGCGCGAAGAGCTGATCACCGCGGCCGAGCGCACCCACCTGACCGGGTGATTCGCTGGTGGCCACCGGTCGCGGTGGCGGCGATGCTGCTGCTGGGCTGGGCGGTGGGCAAGGGCTCGACCCCGGTCGACGACGAGTTTGTGCGCTACACCCACGACGTGGTCGGCACCCAGCCCCGCTGGCTGTTGGCCTTCACCGATTGGTGGCTGCTCGGCCCGGTGCTGACCGCCTGCGTGGCGGCCGCGCTGTATCGGCGGCGGTGGCGGTTAGCGGCGGTGGTGTTGGTGTGCCCGTTCGCCACCATCGCGATCGACCAGGCGCTCAAGCGGTGGTTCGACCGGCACAACGGCGATTACCTGGAGTATCCGAGCGGCCATACGGCACTGGTGGTTTCGGTGTTGGGCATGGTGGTGCTGGTGACCGGTGGCCGGCGGTGGGCGTTGGCCGTCGCGGCGGTGGGCAGTGCGCTCGGGGCGCTCGGACTGATCGCCTGCGGCTACCACTACCTCACCGACACCATCGGCGCGGTGCTGCTGGCCAGCGCGATGGTGTGCCTGGCCGCTCAAGTGACCGGGCGCGTCGCACCCCGCGGGCCGTCGCCACCCGTCGACGGTTAACGTCGGCGCCGTGATTGTGCTGTTGCCGCCGTCGGAGACCAAACGCGCCGGCGGTGACCGGCCGCCGCTGCGGCTGGAGGCGCTCGGTGCGCCGGCGCTGACCGCGGTGCGCACCGCGCTGGTCGATGAGCTCGTCGCCTTGGCCGGCGACCGCGCGGCCAGCCGCCGGGCGTTGGGCCTGTCGCCGTCGCAGGACGCGGAGATCGACCGTAACGCGGCGCTGCTTACGGCGCCGACGTTGCCGGCCATCCGTCGCTACACCGGGGTGCTGTATGACGCGCTCGATGTCGAGTCGCTGCACGGCGCGGCGGCCGCCCGCGCGTTGGCACGGCTGGCGGTCGGCTCGGCGCTGTTCGGGCTGCTGCGCGCCGAGGATCCGGTGCCGGCCTATCGGCTCTCGGCGACCTCCAAGCTGCCCGGACAACCCAGTTTGACGGCCCGCTGGCGGCCGGCGCTCGAGCCGGTGCTGGCCCAGATCGCCGCCGGCGAGTTGGTCGTCGATCTGCGCTCCGGTTCGTATGCGGCGCTGGGCCGGTTGCCGGGCGCCGTCCGCGTCGACGTAGTCGCCGAGCACGCCGACGGTCGACGCAGCACGGTGAGCCATTTCAACAAGGCGCACAAGGGCCGGCTGGCGCGCGCGCTGGCCACCAGCCGAGCCGAACCCGCCGACGCCGCCGCGGTGGCCGGCATTGCCCGCCGGGCCGGTATGCGGGTGGAACGCCACGACAGCCAGTTGACCGTGGTGGTGCCCGCCTAACGCCCCAGCGCCTTGAGGTCCTCCAGCGACTCGCCGATGAGGTCCGGGAAGTCCTTCCGGTTCGCGTCGTCGATCCAGCGTTCGAACGCGACCTTGAACACCGCGACCCCCGCCTCGGCGGCCAGCCGTGCCGCCGGATCCGCCACGCCCCGGCCGCGCAACGCCTCGGCCATCCCCGCGGCGAGCGACGCCAACTTGGCCAGCTCGCGTTCCGGCAGCGCGGGGTTGGCGGCGATGACGGTCTGCCGCTGGCGGGCCCGCCCCCGCCGGTCAACGAACAGGTCGCCGGCCGCGGTCAGACCCGCGGCGACCGCATCCAGCGGTGCCGCCGACTCCGGCGCGCCGGCCACGGCGTGCACGAACAGCTCGTGTAGCGCCCCTTCCCCCCAGAACAGCACCTCGCGCTTATCGGCGAAGTGCCGGAAGAACGTTCGTTCGGTGAGCCCGGCCCGCTGGGCGATCTCGGCCACCGTCGTCTGGTCGAATCCGCGCTCGCGGTAGAGCTCCAGCGCCGCCTGTTCCAGACGGCCGCGCGCATTGGGTTCCCAGCGACTCATCGGTCCGATTCTAGGTGATGACAGCGACTGCTATCAGTGCTATGGTCTGATGTCAGTTACTGTCATTGCCGCTTTGGTGGCTCATCGGGAGGTAGAAAGATGCGGGTTTTCGTCACCGGGGCATCCGGTTTTGTCGGCTCGGCCGTGGTCGCCGAACTCCTCGACGCCGGCCATCAGGTCGTCGGCCTGGCGCGCTCGGATTCCTCGGCCCAGGCCCTGGCGGTCGCCGGGGCCCAGGTCCAGCGCGGCGATCTGGACGACCTGGACAGCCTGCGGGCCGGCGCCACCGGGTCCGACGGCGTGGTGCACCTGGCGTTCAATCACGATTTCACCGACTACGCCGGCGCGGGCCAGACCGATCGGCGGGCCATCGAGGCGCTCGGTGCGGCGCTGGCCGGCTCCGACCGTCCCCTCGTCGTCACCTCAGGCCTGGCTGGACGGGGCGGCGACGTGCTGACCGAAACCGACACGGCGGATCCGGCGCTGCCCCGCGCCTCGGAGGCGGCGGCGCTGCCGTTCGCGACGCAGGGGGTGCGCGCGTCGGTGGTGCGGTTGTCGCCGTCGGTGCACGGCGAGGGCGACCACGGCTTTGTTCCCCGGCTGATCGACATCGCCCGTCAGCAGGGCGTCTCGGCGTATCCGGGCGACGGCTCCAACCGCTGGCCGGCCGTGCACCGGCTCGACGCGGCGCGGCTGTTCCGGTTGGCGCTGGAGCAGGCGCCCGCCGGCACCATCTGGCACGGGGTCGCCGAGGAAGGCATCCCGGTCCGCGACATCGCCACCGTCATCGGCCGGCACCTGAACCTGCCGGTGACCTCGATCCCCGTCGCGCAGGCATTCGAGCACTTCGGTTGGCTCGGCGCGTTTTTCGCCCTCGACATCCGGGCCTCCAGCGCCCTGACCCAACAGCGGCTGGGCTGGCGACCGAGCGGCACGGGGCTCCTCGAGGATCTTGGGCAGGGCCATTACTTCGCCGGGGTCGCGGTGGACTAGCCGGCTCGCGGATTCGCACCACATGGGTACCGGAAGTCACTCCAGCACCGATTTCCCGACCATGTGGTGTTGCCCGAAAGCGGTGGCATATCCGATAGCACCGCGGGGTGGTATCGCCGGCGCTATCCGTTTGGCGAAGGTCCCCATCCTCCGGACAGGGACTGCCGAGGCTGCTGGGACGCCTGATGCCCGCGGCGGCCACGATCTTCGGATCGCCTCGTCCCCTCGCCGTTGCAGCGCCCTCGGGCGCCCTGGGTGAATTGCGGCACCTACGCCGCGATCCCGCCAGGGGGCGGTGACGCTTCGGTGGACAATGGCCAAATGGTGGCGGTGCGGCGCGTGGTCGTTTCTGTGCTGGTCCTGATGTGCGGTGCCGGCGGGGTGGGTACGGCCGCGCCCCCGGTGCCCCCGGTCGGTCCCCAAGCCCGCGCGGCCGGGTTGGACGACGTTCGCAGCGTCGTTCCCAGCGCCCTGATCGACCTGCGTTATGCGACCCCGAACAATTTCGTCGGCACCCCGCTGTATCCCGCCGATGCGCGCTGCCTGGTGCACGAGTCGTTGGCGCCGGGGCTGACCGCGGCCGCCGCGGCGCTCGCACGGCAGGGTCGGGTGCTGGTGTTCTGGGACTGCTACCGGCCGCACGAGGTGCAGGTCCGGATGTTCGAGGCGGTCCCCAACCCGAATTGGGTGGCCCGGCCCGGCCGGTTTGCCCGCAGCCATGAGGCCGGCCGCTCGGTCGATGTGACGATGGCCGGCCCCGATGGCCGCCTCGCCGATATGGGCACCGACTTCGACGACTTTTCGCCTCGCGCTTTGGCGTTCGCCACCGACGGCGTCGACCCGGCCGCGGTGGCCAACCGTGCCGCGCTGCGCGACGCGATGACCGCGGGCGGGTTGACCGTCTACTCCGGTGAGTGGTGGCATTTCGACGGCCCCGGCGCCGGCGTCGATCGGCCCTTTCTCGACGCGCCGGTCAACTGAGCCGGCGCCGAGTGTGGAGTTGCGTCACGCCCCCGCCGCGCGGACCGTGGACCAAGTCCACAGTCGGCGGGTGAGGGCAGCTCAGACCAGCACCATGAGGAACGCGATCACCAACAGACCCAACAACGCCGCCGTCGAAATGACCGACCGGATCGCGTTAGCGCCGTAATTGACGGCTCCCGGCGCGAGGTTCACGTACGGATCTTCGACGAGCAGACGATTGTTCATGCTCAGTTCCTAACACCAGAAAACACCGACGCGGCCTGCAACGACGGTGGCGCCAGATCCATTCCCGGCCGCGCCGACGACTTAGACGTACCGGTTGCGGCCGGCCAGCGCCCCCATCACGATCTGCACCAGGTACACGCCGAGCATCATCAGCCACGGCGCGCTCCACCCGCCGGTCAGGTCGTGCAACAGCCCGAACAGGAACGGGCCCACCCCGGCGAGCAGATAGCCGAAGCCCTGCGCCATCCCGGACAGCCGCACGGTGTCCTCGGTGGTGCGGGCCCGCAACGCGATCACGGTGAGCGCCAACGAAAACACGCTCATGCCCAGCCCGACCAGGACGCTCCACAGCAGTGGTGCGGCGGCCGGGGCGAGCAGCAGGCCCAGCACCCCGGCCAAGCCGAACACGCCCAGCCCCACGATCCATCCGGTCTGGCTGTACTGGCGGGCGGCCAGCGGGGAGACGAACAGGCTGATCGGCACCGCGATCAGCGAGATCAGTCCCAGCAGCAGCCCGGCGCGTCCCTCGCTCATCCCGGTGTCGATGAGCACCTCGGGCAGCCAGCCCATCACCACGTACGCCAGAAACGACTGGGTGCCGAAAAACAGCGCGACCGTCCACGCCAGCTTGCTGCGCAGCAACGACCGGCCCGTCGCCGCGGTCGTCGACAGCGCGGCGTCGCCGGCCCCGAAGCCGCGGGAGCCGATCAGCCACGCCACGAACGCCACCGCCGCCAGCGCGCTCCACGCGCCCAGCGCCGGGCGCCAACCGCCGAACGCGTGGTCGAGGGTCGGGGTCAGCCCGGAGCCCAACGCCCCACCGCCCTGCAGCGCCGCGGTGTAGATGCCGGTCATCACCCCGACCTGCGCCGGGAACGACCCCTTGATGACCACCGGGATCAGCACATTGACCAGCGCGATGCCGGCGGTCGCGATCAGCGTGCCGCCGATCACCACCCCCGGGCCGTCGAGCACCCGGACCAGAAGTCCCACGGTGAGCGTGACCAGGGCGACCGAAATGGCCCGGCCCAGCCCGATGCACCGCGACAACCACGGCGCGGCCAGCCCCGCCGCGGCAAAACACAACCCGGGCAACGTGGTCAGCACACCCGCCCAGATCGCCGAGGCGCCCAGCGCACCGCGCATCTCCGGCAGCAACGGCCCCACGCTGGTGATCGCCGGGCGCAGGTTCAGGGCGGTCAACACCACCGCCACGGCCAGCACCACACCGCCGGCGGCCAGCGCCGCGGGCCGCAGCTCGGTGGCGCCGTCGAGTTCCAGTTCGAGGTCGTGCTCGTACTGGTCGAGGATGTCGCTCCGGTCTGCGCAGGTCACCTGGGGTATGATCCCATACATCCCATGATTGGATGAAGGGAGCACGGTGTGCCGTTGGTCACCACGCACCGCGCCGGCCTCGTTGACCAGGCCATTGACCAGCTGCGCGACTCCGTGACGTCCGGGGAATGGCCGATCGGGTCCCGGATTCCCCCCGAACCGGAGCTGGCGCAGGCCCTCGGGGTGGGCCGCAACACCGTGCGCGAGGCGGTGCGCGCGCTGGCCCACAGCGGGATCTTGGAGGTCCGGCAGGGCGACGGCACCTACGTGCGGGCCACCAGCGAGGTCTCCGGCGCGCTGCGCCGGCTGTGCGGCTCGGAGTTGCGTGACGTGCTGCAGGTGCGACGCTGCCTGGAGGTGGAGGGCGCCCGGCTGGCCGCCACGGCCCGCACCGAGCAGGATCTGGCCGAGCTGCGCACCCTGTTGGAGCGCCGCGACACCCTGCAGCGGGAGGGTCGGCGCGACGAATTCGTCCGGGCCGACACCGAACTGCACTTCGCGGTGGTGCGCTGCGGGCACAACCCGGTGTTGACCGAGCTGTATCGCGGGCTCACCGAGGTGATCATGGCCAGCGTGGCGACGACGAGCGCAAAACCGGTGGAGGCCGACCGGATCGGGCACCACGGCCTCATCGAGGCGATCGCCGCGGGCGACGTCGAGTCGGCCGGGCGCGAGGCGGGTGGCTTCCTCGACGAGCTGCTGGGCCAGCTGCCGGAACCGCGCTGACCCGAATCAGGCTGTCTCGCCGCAGATCACCTGGACCGTCGCGGCGCCCAGCGCCTCGAGCACCTCGCGACTGGCCCCGGCCCGGGCGCGTACCGCCAGGGTGATCAGTGCGGCGGTGGCGATTTCGGCGAGCGCAAACGGGCTGGCCGACCCGGACAGCTCCCGGGCGTCGCGGCCGAACCGGTCGGCGAACAGCTCGGTGAACGCCTGGAAGGTGGTGTCGACGATGGCCCGGACGTCGGCGTCACGGCGCGCCTCGGTCACCGCGGTGCCGACCAGAAAGCAGCCCCGCGGCGCGTCGTCCCCCAGCAGGTAGAACGCGGTCGCCCGCCGGTAGACGGCCCGCAACCCGGCGCGCAGCGACCGCGGCTTGGCCAGTTCGGCGGCCAGCATGGCCCGGCTGTCGGCGGCGTAGCGGGCGGCGGCGGCCAGATACAGCGCACGTTTGTCGCCGAACCCGGCGTAAATGCTGGGCCGGTTCATCCCCATCGCGGCGGCCAGGTCATCCATCGACGTCGCGGCGTACCCGGTGCGCCAGAAGGTGTCCCGGGCGTGTTCCAGCGCGGTGTCGGGGTCATAGCGGCGCGGCCGTCCGCGCGGTTTCGTTGCAGGCACCACATTTTTATACTACTTTGTACAAAATGAAGTCGTGTGAGGTGGATGGTCGGCGGGTCGACTACTACGAGGAGGGCACCGGGGAGCCGGTGCTGCTGCTGCACGGCTATCCGCAAAGCGCGTCCTGCTGGCGTCACCAAATCCCGCGGCTGGCAGCGCATTACCGGGTGATCGCGCCGGACTGGCCGGGCTTTGGTCACTCCGAACCGCCCGCCACCGCCCCGACCTACGACGAAGAGGTCGCCCGCCTGGACCGACTGGCCCACCGGTTCGGGTTGGAGGCCTTCAACCTGATCGCCCACGATTACGGCGGGTTCCTCGGACTCGGGTACACGCTGCGCCATCCGGACCGGGTGCTGCGGCTCGGCCTGCTGAACACCCGGGCGCACGGCGTCTTTCGCCCGTGGTTTTACCGGGTGATGCTCGCCCAGCAGTGGATCGCCACCCACGACGGCGCGCTCCGGCGGCGCTTTCCGCTGGTTCCGGTGCATGACCTCGCGCTGCGGCGCTACCGGCGACTGGGCTGTTTCGACCGTGGCCTGCAGCGCGAGTATCTGGGCTGGATGGACGGGCCCGAGGGCCGGCGCCGGTATTTCGACTTCTTCGCGCACTATCCCGTGCCGCGGGTGTCGTGGCTGGCCGCCGGGCTCGACCAGATCACGTGCCCGACCGCCATCGTGTGGGGCGACCGCGACCTGTACCTGCCGATGGGCACCGCCCGCGAACTCGCCGCGCGCATCCCGGGCGCGACACTGACCCAACTGGGTGGGGCCGACCACTACGTGATGGAGGAACGCCCCGACCAGGTCACCGCGGCGTTGCTGGAGCTGTTGGCCCAGCACACATCGGTGCAGACCGGTTGAAGTCCGGCCGGGACGGTTATCCGCTGTCGTCGGCGAGGTGCCGCTCCACCGAATCCACCTTGTGCGTCATCGCGTCGACCGCGCCGGCCCGCCAATCGGCCTTGATCACCGTGCTGACCCGGGGAGCGCGGGCCGCGACGGCTTCCACCGCCCGCTGCACCACCGCCATCACCTCGGCCCAGGACTCGCCCTCGATCACGGTGAACATGGCATCGGTCTTGTTGGGCAACCCGGATTCGCGGACCACCCGCACCGCCTCGGCGACGATCTCCCCGACGCCCTCGCCCACCCCCATCGGGGTGACCGAGAACGCCACCAGCACCGACATGCGTCGAGCCTACCCACCGTGGCCGCCCGGGCGGCGTGGATGGCAGCATCGACGGCCATGCGGGTTCTGGTGCAACGGGTCTCATCGGCGAGCGTGTCGGTCGATGGCCGGGTCGTCGGCGCGGTCACAACCGAGCGGCAGGGGCTGCTGGCGTTCGTCGGCGTCACCCACAGCGACGACGTCGACACGGCGCGGCGACTGGCCGAAAAGCTGTGGCGGCTGCGCATTCTCGACGACGAACGCTCCGCGGCCGAGGTGGGCGCCCCGATCCTGGTGGTCAGCCAGTTCACCCTGTACGCCGACACCGCCAAGGGGCGTCGACCGTCCTGGAACGCGGCCGCGCCGGGCGCGGTCGCCGAACCGCTGGTCGACGCGTTCGCGGCGGCGTTGCGGGCGCTGGGCGCGCAGGTGCAAACCGGGGTGTTCGGTGCACACATGCAGATCGCGCTGGTCAACGACGGCCCGGTGACGGTGCTGTTGGAGTTGTAGCGCCCGCGGAGTTAGCCCTCGAGCGGATGTCGCCAACGCAACCGAGAAAACCGGGCGAACCCGCGATCGGCGGGAAAGCGCGCCAGCGCCGCCGCCGCGCGTGCAACACTCTTGCGCATGGTTGTCGCGATAGACCGGCCCAAGATCGAGGGCAACATCGCCGTCGGTGAGGACCGCCAGATCGGTTTCGCCGAGTTCGGTGACCCGCAGGGTCGCACCATCTTCTGGCTGCACGGCACGCCCGGCGCCCGCCGGCAGATTCCGACCGAGGCACGGGTGTTCGCCCAGCACCACGGCATCCGGCTGATCGGCGTCGACCGGCCCGGCACCGGATCGTCGACACCACACCAATACGAAACCCTCTCGGCCTTCGCCGACGACCTACGCACCATCGCCGACACCTTCGGCACCGACAAGATGGCGGTGATCGGGCTGTCCGGCGGCGGCCCGTACGCCCTGGCGTGCGCGGCCGCCATGCCCGACCGGGTGGTCGCGGCCGGGGTGCTCGGCGGGGTCGCCCCGACCAGCGGGCCCGACGCGATCGGCGGCGGCGTGGTGGCGTTGGCCGCACTGGTCGCGCCGCTGCTGCAGGTCGCGGGCACCCCGCTGCGCCTGACGGCCAGCGCGGTGATCCGGACGATCCGGCCGCTCGCCTCCCCCGCGTTGCGGCTGTACGCGCGGGTCTCCCCGGAGGCCGACCGCCGTCTGCTGCTGCGGCCCGAGTTCGGGGCGATGTTCCTCGACGACCTGCTCAACGGCAGCCGCAAGCAACTGGGCGCGCCGTTCGCCGACGTCGTGCTGTTCTCCCGCGACTGGGGATTCCGGCTCGACGAGGTCAAGGTGCCGGTGCGCTGGTGGCACGGCGACCACGACCACATCGTGCCGTTCGCCCACGGGGAGCACGTGGTGTCGCGGCTGCCCGACGCCGAGCTGTACCACTTGCCGGGTGAAAGCCACCTGGCCGGGCTGGGCCGCGGCGAGGAGATCCTGCGCGCGATGCTCGACATCTGGGACAGCCACGGGCAGAAGTGATCTCTCCCGCCATTCGGCTCGGCACTCGCTACGCGGCCGGGATGGCGTTCGCCCACCTGCTCACCGCCGTCGAGGTGGTCGCGGTGATGATGTCGCTCGGCGGCGAGACGCAAGCCGGCCTGAGCACCCTGCTGGCCGCGGACACCCTGATCACCACGGCGGTGCTCGTCGGCGTGGGCACCGTGGTGGCGGCGACGGGCGGTGCGGTGACGATCGCGCCCTCGCTGCGCTGGTTTGTGCCCGGGCGCGAACCCGATCTGCGGCAGCGTCGCACCGCGATCAACCTGGTGCGCCGCCAGTCGGTGATTCTGTTGTCGACGTGGGTGGGCGGCGGTGTCGGCGTGCTGATCGCGCTGGGCGGTGGCGCCCGGCTGACGCTGTTGGTGGTGCTGGCCATCGTGTTCGGCGGAACGGCGACGGTGTGCACCAGCCTGCTGTTCACCCAGCGCACGTTGCGCCCCATCGTCGCCGCGGCATCGGCGGATTTCGACAGCCGCGAGACCGCGCCCGGGGTGTTGGCCCGGCTGGTGACGATGTGGGTGGCGACCAGTGCGCTGCCCAGCGCGGCCGTCGTGATGTTGATCGTCTGCCGCTGGAACGGCTGGATTCTGCAGCGCACCGCGTCGGTGGAGCTGCCGGTGCTGGTGGTCTCGTTCGTCGCGATGTTTTTGGGGCTGCGGGCGATGATCCTGGTGGCGCGCTCGATCTCGGACCCGGTCCGCGACGTCGTCGAGGCGATGGCCGAGATCGAACACGGCCAGCTGGACAACGTCGTCGACGTGTATGAGCAATCCGAAATCGGGCGGCTGCAAAGCGGATTCAACCGGATGGTGGCCGGCCTCAAGGAACGCGACCGGCTGCGCGACCTGTTCGGCCGGCACGTGGGCACCGCCGTCGCCAACCGCGCGGTGCAAGCCGGTGAGACGCTGACCGGCGACGTGCGGCCGGTGGCGATCCTGTTCATCGACCTGGCCGGGTCGACCACGTTGACCGCCTCCCGTCCGCCCGAGGAGGTCGCCGAGGTGCTCAACGACTTCTTCCGCATCGTCGTCGCCGCCGTCGATCAGCGGTACGGGTTGATCAACAAGTTCCAGGGCGACGCGGCGCTGGCGGTGTTCGGCGCGCCGCTGCGCACCGACGGAGCGGCCGCGGCGGCGTTGGCGACCGCACGCGACCTCCGCACCCAGCTGCGCCGGCTACCGATGCTGGATTTCGGGATCGGGGTCTCGGCCGGACCGGTGTTCGCCGGCAATATCGGCAGCGAAAACCGCTACGAGTACACCGTGATCGGCGACGCCGTCAACGAGGCGGCCCGGCTGGCCGATCACGCCAAGGCCACCGACGCGCGGGTGCTGTGCTCGCGGACCGCGCTGACCCAGGCCGACCCCGATGAACAACGGCGGTGGGCCGGGCACGGCTCGGCGGTGCTGCGCGGCCGGGCGGCGGTGACGCACATGTCGGCGCCGGTGCTCACCGACTAGCCAGCGACCACTGGGGTGAGCGGCCCAGGTGAGCCAGGATGCGCTCGTAGTCGGTCGCGGCGCCGCTGACCGGTTGGGCCAATCCGAACGGGGCGTTGTCCATGGCGCGGAACTCGCCGTCGGGGATGGCGAACACCAGCGGCACCGCCGCCGCGACCACCTCGGCCGGCAGCTCAAACGGGGCACCGATGCTGCGGGCGACGTCCCAGCCGTGCACCACGTAGTCCACGAAGTGGAATCCGATCGCCAACGCGCCGGGGAAGACCGCGTCGGCGGCCAGCTCGGGCAGCGCGAACGGCGCGTCGAGCACCCCGTCGGCCGCGAACGCGTCGAGGACCTCGGTCGCCGCCGCCGCGTACACACCGACCGGATCGTCCCGGACCGCGCCGGCCACCGCGGCGACGTCCCACACCGCGAGCTCGGGGCCGCGTCCGCGCGCGGCGGCCGCGAAGCCGTGGTGCTGCACGGTCATATGGGCCAGCAGGTCCGCGAGATCCCAACCGGCGCACGGCGTCGGGCGCGCCAGGTCGTCGCGCGACACCCGCTTGACCGCGTCGACGCTGGCTTGGACGGCGATGCGATGCAGCGGCCGCAGGTCCGCCGCGATTCCCTCATTGATATTCATTCGCTTATCGTAAGCGTCTGCATACCGTTGGTCAATGGTTAGCATCTCCGCCATGACGTCGCGGACGAAGCGCGCCGACCTGGCGGCCATGCTTGCCCCGTTGGTGCGCGAGCTGATCGCCGCCGAACTTCCGGTGCTGGAGGCGCACGGGCTGTCGATGTGGGGGTACACCGTGCTGCTGGCGCTGGACCGCTCCCCCATGCGCACCCAGGCCGCCCTGGCCGAGGCGATCGGCGCGGACAAGACCCGGATCATCCCCACGCTCGACGAGCTGCAGCAGCGGGGCTATATCGAACGCCGGCCCGATCCCGACGATCGCCGGGTGCGGCTGCTGGCGATTACGTCATCCGGGCGGGACGTCAAAGACGCTGTCCAAGAAGAGATTCAGCGGGGTGAGGAGCAATGGTTGGGAACGTTGTCCGCCGAGGACCGGCGCGCGTTTTTGCGCGCACTCCAGCAGCTCAGCCCGTGGCAGTGACGCGATGACCCGGCTCACCGCCGACCAGCGCGATTCCTTTGTCGCGGCGCTGCTGGGGTGGACGATGGACGCCTTCGACTACTTCATCGTGGTGCTGGTTTACGCCGACATCGCCGACAGCTTCGGCCGCAGCACCACCGAAGTCGCCTTCCTCACCACCGCGACGTTGGCCATGCGCCCGGTGGGCGCCCTGCTGTTCGGGCTGTGGGCCGACCGGGTCGGCCGGCGGGTGCCGTTGATGGTCGACGTGGTGTTCTACTCGGTGGTCGGGTTCCTGTGTGCGTTCGCGCCCAACTTCACCGTGCTGGTGATCCTGCGGCTGCTGTACGGCGTGGGGATGGGCGCCGAGTGGGGGTTGGGCGCCGCGCTGGCGATGGAGAAGGTGCCCGTCGAGCGGCGCGGGTTCTTCTCCGGGCTGCTGCAGGAGGGCTACCTGTTCGGGTATCTGTTGGCGACGCTGGCGTCGCTGCTGGTGACGAACTGGCTGGGGCTGTCCTGGCGCTGGCTGTTCGGGTTGAGCATCCTTCCCGCGCTGGTCAGCCTGATCATCCGGTACCGGGTCAAGGAATCCGAGGTGTGGGAGGCCGCCCACGACCGGATGCGGGTGACCCGCACCAGGATTCGCGACGTGCTGCGCGACGCCCGGATCATCCGCCGGTTCCTGTACCTGGTGGTGCTGATGACGGCGTTCAACTGGATGAGTCACGGCACCCAGGACGTGTACCCGACGTTCCTGTCCGCCGTCCACCATGACGGGGCCGGGCTGTCCAGCGCGACCGCCAAGTGGATCGTGGTGATCTACAACCTCGGCGGCATGATCGGCGGGCTGGTGTTCGGCTCGCTGTCCCAGCGCTACGGCCGCCGCTACACCATCGTGTTCTGCGCGCTGGCCGGGCTGCCGATCGTGCCGCTGTTCGCCTACTCGCAGGCGGCGGCGATGTTGTGCCTGGGCGCGTTTTTGATGTTCGCCGTGGTGCAGGGGGCGTGGGGGGTGATCCCAGCGCACCTGACCGAGCTGTCGCCGGATGCGGTCCGCGGCTTCTATCCGGGGGTGACCTACCAGCTGGGCAATCTGTTGCCGGCGTTGAATCTGCCGCTGCAGGAGCATTTGGCCGCATCGCATGGCTATCCGTTCGCGCTGGCGGTCACGATCGGCCCGGTGCTGGTGGTGGTCGCCGTCCTGTCGCTGTTGGGTAAGGATGCGACCGGTATCCGATTCGGGACTCAGCGGAGTGCCGACCTGGTGGGCGAGGCGCCGTGAATTCCGGCCGGCCGCGCTTGGTTTGAGCCTCAGGCGTCCCAGAAGCCTCGGCAGTCCCTGTCCGGAGGATGTGGACCTTTTCTAAACGGATAGCGCCGGCGATACCACGCCGCGGTGCTATCGGATGCGCAATCGCTTTCGCGCAACACCACATGGTCGCAAATCCGGCGCTGGAGTGACGTCCGGTGCCGGTGTGGCGCGTATGTCCTTCGGGCGCAGTACGAAAGAGTCAGTGCGCCGGTATCACCCTGGTAAGCCGCCCGACGGCAACGGCTTACGGCGTCAAAATCACCTTCAGCTCGTCACCGGACCGCGCGGCCACCGCCGCATACCCAGCGGCAGCCTCGGAGAGCGGCAAGGTGTTGGTGAAGAGACCGTCGACATCCAGCCGGCCGGAGACCAGCAACGGAATCAGCTGCGGCCAGGTGCGTTGCACCGGCGCGGTGGTGAGCCGCAGCGTGACGCTGCGCAGCAACCCCGCCAGCGCCGGGAACGGAAATGGCGCCAGATCATGCACCCCGACCACCGACACCGTGCCGCCGGGCCGCACCGCGCTCAACGCGGCGGTCATCGATGCGTCGCTGCCGACGGCGTCGATCACCGCGTCGACGCCCCGGCCGCCGGTGGCGGCCAACAGGGCCTCGGTGCCCGGCACCTCCACCGGGGTGGCGCCCGCGGCCGCGGCCCGATCACGCCGACCGGCGACCCCGTCGACGCCGAACACCGTGGCCGCGCCGTGGGCGAACGCGCTGCGCAGCGCGCACTGCCCCACCGCGCCCAGCCCGAGCACCGCCACCGTGCCGCCGACCGGGATATCGGCGCGTTGCGCGGCGGCCCACCCGGTGGCCAGGTTGTCGGTCAGCAACAGCGCCTGTTCGGTGCTGATCCCCTCGGGGATGGCCAGCAGTTGAAAGTCGGCCGCGGGCACCGCCAGCAGCTCGGCCTGGGCGCCGCCGAGCGCCCCGGACCCGAAGATCTGCGGACCGGAATAACACATCACCGGGTCCCGGGTCGCGCAGCCCGGGCAGGCCCCGCATCCGGCCACCGACGACACCAGCACCGCATCGCCGGCCGCGACGGTGCGCACCGCCGCCCCGACCTCGACCACGGTGCCGACGGCTTCATGTCCGAGGGCCACCGGCTCGGCCAGCGGGTACTCACCGTCGTAGAAATGCAGATCGGAGCCGCAGATGGCGGCCGCGGTCACCGCGACAATCGCGGCGTCGGGACCGGGCAACACCGGATCCGGCCGGCTGTCGACCCGGATGCTGCCGGGACCGTCGATGACTACCGCACGCATCTCAGTGTTCCTCCCGCACCACGAAGTGCGACCAGTCCGGTTCCCGCACCGCCGACCAGTACTCGGGCAGCCGCCACGGGCTCACGGTGTGGATCTCCCCGTCGCTGTTTTTGAAGTAGGAGTGTTTGACCGACGGCTGCGACCACACCATCTTCTTGATCTCCTGTTGGGTGCGCGCATGCCAGGCCGCGGTGGCCGCGGCGGTCGGCTCCAGCGCGCGGACCTTGGGCTGGGCCAGCCGGTGCAGGCAGTGGTTGATGTAGCGCATCTGCAACTCGGAGTGAAAGATCAGGCTGCCGCCGTGCGCGAGGTGGGTGCCGGGCCCGTAGATCAGGAACAGATTCGGGAAGTCCGGCACGGTGATGCCCAGGTACGCCGACGGCCGCTGACCCCAGCGGGAGCGCAGGTCCGCGCCGCCCCGGCCGGTGATCTGCAGCGGCCACAGCACGTCGGTGTGCCGGAAGCCGGTGGCGTAGACGATGACGTCGACGTCGTGGGCGACCCCGTCGGCGGTGACCACCCCGCTCGGCGTGATCCGCTGGATCGGGGTGCGCACCAGCTCGACGTTGTCCCGCCGCAAGGTGGCCAGCCAGCTGCCGTTGTCTTGCAGGGTGCGCTTGCCGGTCGCCGGGTAGTCGGGCAGCACCTTGGCCAGCAGCTCGTGGTCGCCGTCGACCTGGTTGGTGATCCAGTCGGTGAACATCACCCGGGCCACCGCGTTGATGTCGCTGACCGCGTAGTCCTGGTTGGGGTAGCTCGGGTCGACCCGGGCCGCGTCCAGCCCCTTGTCCGCGCCGGGCCACAGCACCAAAAACCGGTACCAGCGTCCATAAAACGGCAGGTGCTTCATCGCCCAGGCCATCCCGTCCCCGACGCGGTCGTGATACATCGGGTTGGGGAACATCCACTGGGCGGTGCGCTGAAAGACGGTGAGCCGTTGCACGTCGGCGGCGATGGCGGGGGCGATCTGAAAACCGCTGGCGCCCGCGCCGATCAGCGCCACCCGCTTGCCGGACAGGTCCACCCCGTGGTCCCAGCGCGCGGAGTGAAAGGCCGGCCCGGCGAAGGTGTCGGCGCCCTCGAACTCCGGAATGTGCGGCCGGTTGAGCTGGCCGACCGCGGTGATGACGGCGCGCGCCCGCAGGGTGCTCAGCGTCCCGTCCGGGCCGCGCAGCGACACCGTCCACACCGCGTCGTCGTCGTCCCAGTGCGCACCAACGGCTTCGGTCTGCCACCGCACCCGGTCACCGATGCCGTGTTTGGCGATGACCGCGGTGAAGTAGTCCCGCAGTTCGTGTTGTTCGGCGAAGTAGTGCGACCAGTCGTTGTTGGGTTCGAAGCTGTAGCAGTAGAAGTGGTTGGCCACGTCCACCCGTGCGCCCGGATAGCTGTTCTCCCACCAGGTTCCGCCGGGCCCGGGGTTCTTCTCCACGATCGTGAACGGAATGTTGGCTTGGTTGAGCCGGATTCCGGCCAGGATCCCCGATTCGCCGCACCCGATCACCACCACCGGCAACGCGGCGGCGCGCTCGGGGTCCAGCGGGGCCGGCCGGCGCGGGTCCACCCCGTCGAGGTCCATCTCCTCGGACAGCAGCGCGAAGTAGTCGGGCGGAACCTGCTCGCAGGCCGCCCAGTCCATCATCTCGGCGATGAGTTCGCGGCTCAGCGGCGCGGGCTCCGGGCAGCCGCGGTCGCGGTAGTCGGCGAGCACCGGCAGCGCCGCCGCCCGGGCCCGGGCCTTGTCCTGCTCGGACATGAACCCCTGGATCTCGTTGAGGAACAAGCCCGCGGGTTTGAACTCCCGGATGAACCGGGGGTCGCCGGTGATGTGCACCAGGGATAGCAGCAGCGTGGGGATGCTGACGTCCTCCAACGCGGCGGCGATCGCCGGTGTGGACGTGCTGAAGGGTGCACCGGCGTAGCGGCTGCGCATCCAGGCAATCCTTTCGGAATTACGCTACCTCTAGTTTCGTAATGGCGATTACGCTACCGTTCGTGTCGTAATGAGGCAAGGGCCGAAAGGGGCGCTGTGAGTGGAGTAATCGTGACCGGATCGGCGTCCGGGATCGGTCGGGCCTGCGCCGAGGCGCTGGTCGCCGAGGGCCGGCGGGTCGCGTTATGGGATATCGCGCCGGCGGTGCAGCAGGTGGCCGCCGAGCTGGGCATGCCGGGTTCGGTGGTCGACGTCTGCGACGACGCCGCGCTGCCGACCGCGGTGGCCGCCGCCGACGCCGCGCTCGAGGGGGTCGACGGTTTGGTGCACGCCGCGGGGCGGGTCCTGGTCGAGCCGGTCGGCGCCTACAGCGTCGAATCCTGGGATGCGGTGCTCGACGTCAACCTGCGCGCCCAGGCGATGCTGGTCCAACTGCTGCTGCCGCAGCTGCAACGGTCGGCGCGCGAGGGCGGCTCCCCCGCCGTCGTCGGGATCTCCAGCATCGAAGGGCTGGCCGCCAACCCGCACATCCCGGCCTACTGCGCCTCCAAGGCCGGCCTGCTCGGGCTGACCAAGTCGATGGCCGCCCAACTGGGTCCGGCCGGGATCCGGGTCAACGCGGTGTGCCCGGGCTTCATCCGCACCCCGATGCTGCAGTTGGCGCTGGACATCGACGAGGTCCGGGCCGGTTTCGAGCAGGCCACCCCGCTGGGCCGCATCGGTGATCCCACCGAGGTCGCCCACGCGGTGGCGTTTTTGATGTCGCCGCGGGCGTCGTTCATCACCGGCGCCGGCCAGGTCGTCGACGGCGGCGTGACCAGCCACCACGCCTGAGGCCCCCGGTCAGTCGCGGGGCTCGGACGCCGCACCCGCGGTCCGCAGGGCGACCGGCGGCAGGTACTCCCCGATCAGGGTGCGATGCCACCAGGCCCGGTCGCGGCGCAGCTCCCGCCAGGTGGTGAAGCGATAGGTGTACAGCAGCGCGCGCACGTAGCGGGGCGGGGCGTTCGGGAACGGGTTGTGCCGCAGCAGTCGCAGCGTCGCGCGGTCGTTTTTCAGCAGCCGCGCCAAAAACGCGGCCCGCCACCCCTGCGCGTACAGCGGGGAGATGGCGGCGAACCACATCAGCCAGTCCAGCCGCAGATGGTAGGGCGCCCACTGCCGCGGCAGCCGGTGCACGGAACCCGGCTTGCCTTTGAATTCGTATTCCCGCCAAACCGTTTGGTCGGTGATCTCGGCCTCGTCGGTGCCCTCGAGGATCACCTCGCGCCGGACCCGGCCCACCGTGCCGAACGCCCCGTAGGTGTTGACCAAGTGGTACGGGTTGAAGGACAGATTCATTCGCTGATGGTGCGAGGCCATGTTGCGCACCGGCCAGTAGCTGAGCACCAGCACCGCCGCGGTGAACGCGATCACCAACGCGGCGAACCAGGGCGGCGCCGCGGGCAGGGCCGGCGGGGCCGGCAGCGGCAGCACCGCCGCCGCCGACGACGCGTCGATGGCGCTGCACGCCAAGATGATGGTCACCCAGTTCAGCCAGGCGAAGTTCCCCGAGGCCACCAGCCACAGTTGGGTGACGATGATGATTCCCGCCGCCACGCTGGCCACCGGCTGCGGCGCAAACAACCCGAACGGCACGACGAGCTGGGCGACGTGGTTGCCCGCCACCTCAACCCGGTGCAGCGGCTTGGGCAGGTGATGGAAGAACCAGCTCAGCGGCCCGGGCATCGGTTGGGTCTCGTGGTGGTAGTACAGGCAGGTCAGATTCCGCCAGCACGAGTCGCCGCGCAGCTTGATCAACCCGGCCCCGAACTCGATCCGGAAGACCAGCCAGCGGGCCAGCCAGATCGTCAGCACCGGGGGCGCGACGCGGTCATTGCCCAGGAAGATCGCCAGGAATCCGCTCTCCAACAAGATGGACTCCCAGCCGAACGAATACCACGTCTGCCCGACGCTGACGATCGACAGGTACAGCACCCAGATCGCCAGCCAGGCCAGCATCGCCGCCCACAACGGCACCAGGTTGGCCGCCCCGGCCACGATGGCCGCCGACAGCGTCGCGCCCAACCAGGCGACCGCGGCGAAGAACCGGTCCGAATAGTGCAGGTGAAAGATGCTGGGCGCGCGTCGGAACGATGCCCGGTCCAGGAACTGCGGCACCGGCAGCATGCCGTGTTCGCCGATCAGCGCCCGGAACTGTAGCGCGGCCGCCACGAACGCAAGCGCATAGACGGCCGCGATGCCGCGCTCCACCAGCAGCCGGGCCAGCCAATAGTCGGATGCCGTGAACCAACCCATGTCCGCAACTCCTTGGACTACGGACGTTCATACCACCGATCGGCTACCCGGCTCAGCGGGTTGGGAATCGTGCTCGGGTCACGACGCGGTGGAGGAGCCCTCCGCGACGGCCGCGGCCGGGTCGCTCAACGCGCGCCGCAACAGGTGCAGCGCCACCGTGGTCGACCGCTCCCGGATATCGGCGCGGTTGCCGGGCAGCCGGACGGTGCGGCTCAGCGCGGCGCCGTCGCCGAGCACCACAGCGAAACAGACTGTGCCGACCGGCTTTTCCTGGGTGCCGCCGCCGGGGCCGGCGACGCCGGTGATCCCGACCGCGGTGTCGGCGCCGAATCGGCGCAGCGCACCGGCCGCCATCGCGGTAGCGACCGGCTCGGACACCGCGCCGTGGGTGGCGATCACCGCCGGATCGACGTCGAGGAGCTCGGTTTTCGCGTCGTTCGCGTAGGCCACCACCCCGCCCGCGACATACGCCGACGCGCCGGCCAGCTCGGTCAGCCGGGCGGCCAGCAGCCCGGCGGTGCAGGACTCCGCGGTGGCTATCCGGCGTCCGGTCAACAACTTCGCGACCTGATCGTCGACCCGGGCGCCGTCGACGGCGAACACCTCGCGGGGATGGCGGTCCCGCAGCAACTGCACCAGCTGCGCATACGACGCGGCGGCCCCCGGCTCATACCGGGTGACCATCTCGACCTCGCCGCGACGCAGACAGGTGGTGATCTCCAGCCGCTCGAAATCGGAGATGTGCTGGGCCGCATCGCGCAGCGTGTCGGCCAGCCCGGATTCGGGCAGCCCGAACATCCGCACGGTGTCCTGGCGGTAGACGGTGCGTCCGGCGATCGCCTGCTGTACCGCGGCCGTCTGGACCGCGGTGGCCCACATCGGCTGCAGTTCCCGCGGCGGCCCCGGCAACACCACCACCGTCGGGCGCCCGGGCACGACCACACCCGGTGCCGTTCCGACCGGGTCGATCACCTCCGACCCGGCCGGAATCAGCGCCTGTTTGCGGTTGGCGGCCAGCAGCGCGTCGAAATCCACCGGCCCGACCCGCGCGGTCAGGGAGCGCAGGATCGCGGCGATCTTGGCCTCCAGCGCGGCGTCCAACACCAGCTCGCGGCCGCAGAACCGGGCCACGGTCGCCACGGTGACGTCGTCGGCCGTCGGGCCCAAGCCGCCGCTGGTGACGATCAGGTCCATCCCCTCATCGGCCAGAAACCGCAGTTGAGCCGCGATGTCGCCGGGACGGTCACCGCAGATCGTGATGTGCGCCAACTCCACGCCCAGCTCGAGCAACCGGTCGGCGAGCCAGGGGCCGTTGCGGTCCTGCACTCGTCCGGTCAGGACCTCGGTCCCGGTGACCACAATGCCTGCACGTGCACTCACCGCAATGAGACTACGCATCAGGCGTCGCGTATCGCCCGCCTACCCGTCGCTTTGGTTGGCGGACAGCATATTTCGCTGTGCCGCCGGGGTTACCGGATCAGGGCAGACCGGACACCGGGAACGGGCTGATGGCCGGCGCCTGCGGAGCGGCCAACCCGGGGATCGTCGCCCCCGGGGCCCGGACCGGCGCCGCCGGGGCGGTCCCGAAGTTCGGCATCGGCACCGGCAGCATCCGGCTCAGGTCGCCGGTCCCGGGAATCCCGGGCACACCGGACACGCCGGGCAGATTGCTCTGCCCCACCGGCGCGCTGCCGGTCGCGGACGCCGGGTTGGGCAGGTTGACCGAGGCGCTGGCGAGCGGCGGCGGCGTCGCCGGGGTCGCCGGCGCGCCGGTGAGCGCCGAGGTGGTGGTCTGCAGGATCTGCTGCGGAATGCTGGCCGGCGAGGTGACCACCTGCGACACCAGGCCGGGCAGCCCGGGGGCCGGGTTACTCGGTGCGGCGGTGTCGGCCGCCGCGCTGGCGCTGGTCGCCAGGGCGGTCATGAACAGGCCCGCGGCAGCGCCCGCGGCCAAGACCAACCAGTTGCGGGTACGTGACATGGTGCTCCTAAATCAGTTCGACTGAACGTGCGAAACCGAAGCTAGCCAGTTACGCAAGTTACTCAAGCGACGCGAGTGGCGGTTTATGGAACCGTTGCGAAGGAGTGCCACGGCGGTGACTGGGCGCGGTCGCGGCGGGACCGGGCATGACGGGCGGCCGCACCGCGCGAACCGTAACATCGACTAGATGCAGCCGCCGGCGACCTTCGATCCGCTCCCGGAGATCGCCGCGAGCCCGCCCGGACCCCGCATCGGCGCGTTCTTCGACCTGGACGGGACGTTGGTCGACGGCTTCACCGCGACCGCGCACGCCGGGGACCGGATCCGTCGGCGGCAGGCCCGGATCGGCGAGGTGCTGGGCGTGGTCGAAGCCGCGTTGCGGTATCGATTCGGGCGCATGCAGTTTGCCCGACTGCTGGTGCGGGCCGCGGGATATCTGCGCGGCGAATCCATCACCGACCTCGACGAACTCGGTGAGCGGCTGTTCGTCGAGCGCATCGCCACCCGCGTCTACCCGCGCATGCAGGAGATCGTGCGGGCGCATCAGCAGCGCGGCCACACCGTCGTGCTCAGTTCCTCGGCGCTGACCATCCACGCCGAACCGGTGGCCCGCTACCTGGGCATCACCCGGGTGTTGTGCAACCACTTCGAACTCGACGACGCCGGCCGACTGACCGGCGGGATCGTCACGCCGGTGGTCTGGGGCCCGCAAAAAGCCGTGCTAGTCCAGAAATTCAGCGCCGACCACGGGATTGACCTGCACGACAGCTACTTTTACGCCGACGGCGACGAAGATGTGCCGTTGATGTCGATGGTCGGCCAACCGCGGCCGGTGAATCCGCGCCCCGGCCTGGCCGCCGCGGCGGCCGAGCACGGCTGGCCGGTGCTGCAGCTGCCCCGCCCGACCCGCGCCGGCGGCCGATCCCTGCGCCACGTCGCGGGTTTCGGGGTGGGGTTGCTGCGGGCCGTCACCACCCGCTGACTAACGCTTCAGCCAGCCCTGGATCGTCGCCAAATCCCTTGAGTACGTGCCCAGAATGTAGTCGTCGTACCGCGATCCCCCACTGATCGCCTCGGTGCCCCGCCACACCACGTGCACCTGCTCGGCGCCGCGGATGTAGATGTCGACGCGTTCGCGTTCGTTGCACTGCCACCCGTGTTCCTCGGCGAGCTGGTGCAGCTCCTGCCGCCGGTCGATTGCGGTCATCATTGCGGTTCCTCCTGTACGGCAAGCCGGCGCCCACGCTAGCAGTTGTCGCCGCACGGCCGTCGACCGCAAGCGTGGGAAACTGGGCGGATGGCCGCATCGTGGGCGCGTTCGGAGCACGACGACTGGGACATCGTGAGCAGCGTGGGCTACACGGCGCTGGTGGTGGCCGGCTGGCGCGCGCTGCATGCGGCCAGCCCGGAACCGTTGGTGACCGACGACTACGCCCGGCTGTTCATCGCGGCCGCCGCGGACCGGTATTTGACCGGCCTGTTGGCGAACCCCGCCAGCTCCGACAACGCCACCGTCTTCCCGCGCCTCTACGGGGTGCAGACCCGGTTCTTCGATGACTTCTTCGGCTCGGCGGCCGGCGTCCGGCAGGCCGTCATCGTCGCGGCCGGGTTGGACTCGCGCGCCTATCGGCTGGACTGGCCCGCGCACACCACGGTGTTCGAGGTCGACCAGCCCAAGGTCCTCGAGTTCAAGGCCGGTGTCCTCGCGCAGCACGGCGCCGCGCCCCGCTGCCAACGACGCGCGGTCGCCGCGGATCTGCGCGACGACTGGTCCGCGCCGTTGACCGCCGCCGGATTCGATCCGCGCCAGCCCGCCGCGTGGTCGGTGGAGGGTCTGCTGCCGTATCTGACCGGCCCGGCGCAGGACGCGCTGTTCGGCCGCATCGGTGAGCTGTCCGCGCCCGGCAGCCGGCTGGCCGTCGGCGCGCTGGGGTCGGGGTCGGATTGGGGCCGCCTGGCCGCGCTCAACGAGCGCTACCCGGGCTTGACGTCCGCGAGCGAGGTGGATTTCTCCGCGCTGACCTACCCCCGCGATGCCCGAGCCGAACCCGCCGCCTGGCTTGCCGAGCACGGGTGGACCGTCGAGCAGGTCACCACCTCCCCGCAGCTGCAGACCCGCTACGGCCGGACCCCGCTCGACGTCGACGTGCAGGTCGATCGGGTGCTGCACTCGGAGTACATCACCGCCGTGCGGCGCGGTTAGCCCTTGTGCGGGATGCCGGCCACCGTGCCGCCGTCCATCACGAACTCGGTGCCGGTGGCGTAGGACGACTCGTCGCTGGCCAAGAACAACACGAAGGTGGACACCTCGACCGGGTCGGCGGCCCGGCGCAGCGGGATGGCGATCATGTCCTCGGGGACACTCTCGGTCATCGGGGTGCGGATCAGGCCGGGGTGAATCGAGTTGACCCGGATGTTGTGCGGCGCCAACTCCATGGCGACCGACTTGGTCAGCCCGCGCACCGCCCACTTCGACGCCACGTAGCCGTGCGCCCACGGGGTGCCGCGCAGCCCTTCGATGGACGAGACGTTGATGATCGAACCGCCGCCGGCGGCGATCATCGGGTCGGCGGCGACCTGCATGCCCAAGAAGGTGCCGGTCAGGTTGACGTCGAGGATCCGCTGCCATTGCGCCAGGTCGAACTGCTGCAGCAGGGCGCCGTTGACGATGCCGGCGTTGTTGACCAACACGTTGAGCGTGCCGAATTCGTCGACGGCGGTGGCGACCGCGGCCTTCCACTGGTCGGCGTCGGTGACGTCGAGGTGGACGTAGCGGGCCGCGGCCCCCAGCTCGTCGGCGAGCGCCTTGCCGTCCTCGTCGAGGATGTCGCCGATCACCACCTTGGCGCCCTCGGCCACCAGGAGGCGGGCGTGCGCGGCGCCCATGCCCCGCGCGCCACCGCTGATCAATGCAACTTTGTCGTCCACGCGTCCCATGACGGGTCAGGCTACCCCAGAACCGGCAGAACTAGAACCTGTTCCATTCTGGCCCTCGGATGCGCAGACTGGTGGTGCTTCAACTTGTTACGGTGTCGCGCGATAGGACAACGAGGGTCCGGTAAGGAGACATCATGGCGATCCGGGTGGCGCACGTCGGCACCGGCAACGTGGGTCGGCTGGCGCTGACCCAGCTGATCACCGATCCGCAGTACGAGCTGGTCGCGGTGTGCGTGTCGTCGGAGGCCAAGGTGGGCAAGGACGCCGGCGAGCTCGCCGGCCTGGAGGTCGCCACCGGGGTCACCGCGACCGATGATCTGGACGCGGTGCTGGCCGCCCGGCCCGAGTGCGTCGTCTACTGCGCGATGGGCGACACCCGCACGCCGGAGGCGATCGCGGATTGCGCACGCTTCCTGGCCGCCGGGATCAACGTCGTCGGGTCCGCGCCGGTGATCCTGCAGTACCCGTGGCAGGTGATGCCCGAGAAGTACATCGCCGGGTTGGAAGACACTGCACGGCAAGGCGGGTCGAGCCTGTTCATCACCGGCGTGGACCCCGGATTCGCCAACGACCTGATCCCGTTCGCGCTGGCCGGCACCTGCCAGCGCATCGAGCAGGTGCGCTGCCTGGAGATCGCCGACTACGCCACCTATGACGGCGCGGTGGTGATGTTCGACGTGATGGGGTTCGGCAAACCGCTGGGCGAGCTGCCGATCCTGCTGCAACCGGGGGTGTTGAGCATCGCCTGGGGCACCACGATCCGCCAGCTGGCGGCCGGGCTGGGCATCGAGGTCGACGACATCACCGAACGCTACGAGCAGGAGCCGGCGCCCGAGGCGTTCGACATCGCGGCCGGCCACGTCGCCAAGGGCAGCGTGGCCGCGCTGCGGTTCGAGATCCGCGGCATGGTGGGCGGCCACCCGGCCATCGTCATCGAACACGTCACCCGGCTGCGTGAAGACCTGCGGCCGGACTGGCGGCAACCCGCGCAGCCGGGCGGATCCTACCGCGTCGAAATCGTCGGCGAGCCCTCCTATGCCGTCGACATCTGCCCCTCCAGCCGCAAGGGCGACCACAACCACGCCGCCATCGTCGCCGCGGCCGGGCGGATCGTGAACGCCATCCCCGCGGTGGTGGCGGCCCCGCCGGGCATTCGGACCACGCTGGACCTCCCGCTGGTCACCGGAAAGGGGCTGTATTCCGCCGGGTGATTGCGCGGGGTTGGTTGAGGCGCCGCGTCCAGGACGCCTCAGGGCGCGGGTATTGCGCCGAGACTGAGTTCACGGCCTTCCAGCCTGCGCTGAGGGCCTCGAGACTGGACTCACGGCGGCCAGCCTGCGCTGAGGGCATCGAGACTGCGCTCAGGGCATCGAGTCTGCGGTGAGGGTCTCGAGACTGCGCTCAGGGCATCGAGACTGCGCTCACGGCGCCGAGCCTGCGCTCAGGCCGGGATTCCTGGCGGCAACTGGGCCTCACCGCAGTCTCGACGCCAAGGATTCAGGCTCGCTGCCCTCACCGCAGACTCGCTGCCGCCACCGCAGACTCGACGGCCCCCGCCACCCGAAACACCCTCCCAACACGCCCGTTCGCTCTAGACGAGAATTGCATTTCCGATTATCGTGAACGCCGTGCAAACACAGAAGGTGCTCGCGCCCGAGGTCTCGACCTGGCCGGAGGAGAATCCGCAGCTGGTCGGCAGTCACTGCGACGCGTGCGGTGCGACCACGTGGCCCAAACAATCCCGCTGCCCGCGGTGCAGTGAACCCGGAATGTCCGAGCTGCGGCTCCCCCGCCGCGGCACCCTGGTGGCCTGGACGACGCAGGGGTTCGTGCCGAAGCTGCCGTACGCCGGCGGCGAGACCGCCGAGAGCTTCACGCCGTTCGGTGTCGGCCTGGTCCAGCTCGGCGACGTGGTCCGGGTGGAGGCGCGGCTGACCGAGCACGACCCGGCCAAGCTGCGGTTCGGTATGGACGTCGAGCTGGTCTTCGTCCCGTTTTACGTCGACGGCGACGGAACCGAAATCGTGACCTGGGCATTCCAGCCGGTCTGAGCCAAGAGCCAAGAGCCAAGCGCCAAAAGCCAAGGAGCCAAGAATGAATGACGTTGCGATTGTCGGCGTGGGCCTGCACCCGTTCGGCCGGTTCGACGGCAAACCCGCGATGGAGATGGGCGCCGAGGCGATCCAGGCCGCGCTCACCGACGCCGGCGCCAGCTGGAAGGACATCCAGTTCGGGGTCGGCGGCAGCTATGAGGTGTCCAACCCGGACGCGGTGACCCGGCTGGTGGGATTGACCGGCATTCCGTTCACCAACGTGTTCAACGCCTGCGCCACCGCGGCCAGCGCCATCCAGCTGTGCGCGGACACCATCAAGCTGGGCAAATACGACGTCGGGATCGCCGTCGGGTTGGACAAGCATCCGCGCGGCGCCTTCACCGACGACCCGGCCAAGCTGGCGCTGCCGGCCTGGTACGCCGAGAACGGGCAGTTCGTCACCACCAAGTTCTTCGGGATGAAGGCCAACCGCTACCTGCACGACCACGGCGTGTCGCAGGAGACGCTGGCCAAGGTGGCCGCCAAGAACTTCCGCAACGGCGCCTTGAACCCCAACGCGTTTCGGCGCAAGCCCATCCCCGAAGAAGACATCCTCAACGCGCCGGTGCTGAACTACCCGCTGACCCAGTACATGTTCTGCGCCCCCGACGAGGGCGCCGCGGCGGTCATCATGTGCCGCGCCGACATCGCCCACCGGTTCAGCTCCCAACCGGTGTACCTGCGGGCGGCCGAGATTCGCACCCGCCGGTTCGGCGCCTACGAGGTGCACGCCACCTCGGCGCCGCTCGACGAGGACGTCTCCCCCACCGTGTACGCCTCGCGCGCCGCGTTCGAGGCGGCCGGGCTGGGCCCCGAGGACGTCGACGTCATCCAGCTGCAGGACACCGACGCCGGCGCCGAGGTGATCCACATGGCCGAGGCCGGGTTCTGCGCCGACGGCGAACAAGAGAAGCTAGTCGCCGACGGCGCCACCGAGATCGGCGGCTCACTGCCGGTCAACACCGACGGCGGGCTGATCGCCAACGGCGAGCCGATCGGCGCCTCGGGGCTGCGCCAGGTCCACGAGCTGGTGCGCCAGCTGCGCGGCGAAGCCGGCGAGCGCCAGGTTCCGGGCACGCCGCGGGTGGGATTCGCGCAGGTCTACGGCGCGCCGGGCACCGCCTCGGCGACCATCGTCACGGTCTGAGCCGCCCGCGCGCCGGGCGGGGACACGCGGCGGTTCGGGACGACGCAAAAACGTGCGATTGGTGGTGTCCGCTGGCCACCACGGCGGGAATCTGGTACTAAACTAGAACACGTTTCAATTCGCCTTTCGTCCCGCTTAGGAGCAGGCATGCATACCCCGATCTGCGATGACCTCGGCATCGAATTTCCGATCTTCGCGTTCACCCACTGTCGCGACGTGGTCGTCGCGGTCAGCAAGGCCGGTGGCTTCGGGGTGCTCGGGGCGGTCGGCTTCACGCCCGAGCAGCTGGAGATCGAACTTAACTGGATCGACGAGAACATCGGCGATCACCCGTACGGCGTCGACATCGTCATCCCCAACAAATACGAGGGCATGGACTCCAACCTGTCCGCCGAGGAGCTGACCAAGACGTTGCAGGCGATGGTGCCCAAGGAGCACCTGGAGTTCGGCCGCAAGATCCTGGCCGACCACGGCGTCCCGGTCGAGGACAGCGCCGACAACGCGTTGCAGCTGCTGGGCTGGACCGAGGCGACCGCCACCCCGCAGGTCGAGGTGGCGCTGCGGCACCCGAAGGTCAAGCTGATCGCCAACGCGCTGGGCACCCCGCCGGCGGACATGATCAAGCACATCCACGACTCCGGCCGCAAGGTGGCCGCGCTGTGCGGGTCGCCGTCGCAGGCCCGCAAGCACGCCGACGCCGACGTCGACATCATCATCGCCCAGGGCGGTGAGGGCGGCGGACACTGCGGTGAGGTCGGCTCGATCGTGTTGTGGCCGCAGGTCGTCAAGGAGGTCGCGCCGCGCCCGGTGCTGGCCGCCGGCGGCATCGGCAGCGGCCAGCAGATCGCCGCCGCCCTGGCGCTGGGCACCCAGGGCGCCTGGACCGGTTCGCAGTGGCTGATGGTCGAGGAGGCCGAGAACACCCCGGTGCAGCAGGCGGCCTACGTCAAGGCCAGCAGCCGCGACACCGTCCGCAGCCGGTCGTTCACCGGCAAGCCGTGCCGGATGCTGCGCAACGACTGGACCGAGGCCTGGCAGACCCCGGGCAACCCGGAGCCGCTCGGGATGCCGTTGCAGTACATGGTGTCCGGGATGGCGGTGAAGGCCACGCACAAGTACCCGAACGAGACCGTCGACGTCGCGTTCAACCCGGTCGGCCAGGTCGTGGGGCAGTTCACCAAGGTGGAGAAGACCGCGTCGGTCATCGAGCGCTGGGTGCAGGAGTACCTGGAGGCGACCAGCACGCTGGACGCCCTCAACGACGCTGCGTCCGTCTGACCCGCAGCGGCGCGCCCAGGAACGGGTGCAGCGCTAACGCGTAGATCCCGAACACCGCCAGCGGCGCCAGCAGCGGCAGCCACGGCAGCGACAGCGGAAACGCGGTCCCGACCAGCCCCGCGAAGGTGAAACCCGCGGCCGCGGTCAGGGTCGGCACCGTCACGGCTCCGGTGTGCCGCAACACCAGGTAGCCGGTGCCGCCCAGCCCCGCCAGCGCGGCCAGCGGCGGCGCCGGGTCCCCGAGCGTGATCGCCACCACGGTGAGCAACACGGCAACCGTGGCGGCGGGGCGATAGGTCACCCCGGCCAACACCAGGGCGGCCGCGGCGACGGTGGCGGCCAGCGCCCAGCCGTCCACCCCCGCCGCGGCTGCGGCCGCCATCAGCAGCCCGCACCCGGCGGACAGCGCCTGCGGCACCGCCCTCATGTCAGCGCCACCCGCGGCGACGACGCTCGCTGAGCAGCCGCATCGACTGGTCCAGGGTGCTGTCGGTCGGCCAGCGCAGCACGTCGACGCCGACGGTGGCCATGTCGCGATACATCGCCGAGCGCTGCAACGCCCACATCCGGTCGATCAGCGGCTCCTGCTGCCGCTCGAACGGCGCGCCGTGCAGCACGTCGACGGCGACCACCACGTGGCCGCGTTTGCGCAAGTCGATCAGCGCCAACGCGAACTCGGTGTCCAGCAGCGTCGAGAACGCGACCACGACCGCTCCGGGCGGGACCGCAGCGCGCGGCGCCAACGTGCCGGTGGTGGGTTCGGATTCGGCGCCGGCGTGCAGGACGGGGCTGATCACCGTGTAGAGCTGCCGGTGCCCGATGACGT
>NZ_MLQM01000014.1:0-51308 GCF_001854525.1 Mycobacterium talmoniae | reverse complement strand
GTCCTGTGGGTAGGGCCGCGGCTGCGGGGGTACCGGCTGGTCTGCGGGCGCCTGGGGCGCCGGCATGCCGCCCGGGCCCCCGCCCGGCTGTGCGCCGCCCGGTCCGCCCGGCAGGCCACCGCCGGGCAGGCCGGGAATCCCAGCACCCGGCACCGGGCCAGGTCCGCCCGGCGTGTCCGGTCCGGGTCCACCCGGTCCACCGGGCAGTCCCGGCACGGGGCCGCCCGGCATCCCTGGACCGCCGGGTCCGCCCGGATTTCCCTGTTGGGACTCCTCGTCCTGCGCCGGGACCGCATTGATCACCGGCCGGATATACAGCCGCGCGGTCTGGCCCAGGTTGCGGGCCTCGTTGCCGTCGTTGCCGGGCACGGTGATCACCAGGTTGTCGTTGTCGATGACGACCTCGGACCCGGACACCCCCAGCCCGTTGACCCGGTCGCTGATGATCTGCTGCGCCTGACGCAGCGACTCCTGGGAGGGGCTCTTCCCGTCCGGGGTGCGGGCGGTCAACGTGACGCGGGTGCCGCCCTGCAGGTCAATCCCCAGCTTGGGCTGGGCTTTCTTGTCCCCGGTCAAAAACACCAGCAGAAAAACACCGATGAGCAAGGCCAGGAACACCGACAAGTAGCGGGCGGGGTGCACCGGCGCCGAAGGCGATGCCACGTTGTTGAGTCTCCTCCGTTCGTGCGCGATCCGCTCCCGCGGCCGACGGGTGTCCCGCGCTCGGTCCTGGCTTGACGATCAGTTCACTGCACCCGCAAAGGGTACGTGCCGGTCGAAGGGTCTTAATCCTTGGGCAGCGGGTCGGCGTCGGCGGTCAGTCCCACGGCGTCGGCCTCGTCGGCGTCGTCGGCGGTTTCCGGGGTCTCGGGTTCGATGCGGTCGCGGACCGCCAGCTTCATCCAGGTGGTCACCACGCCAGGGGCGATCTCGAGATCCACCGTGTCGTCGGTGATGGCGGTGATGGTGCCCTGCAGCCCGGAGGTGGTGTGCACCCGATCCCCGATTTGCAGCGATTCATGCAGGTCGATGGTGGCTTGCATGGCACGCTTCTGCCGCCGCGACGCGAAGAACATGAACGCGGCCAAGGCGAGCAGCAGCGGCATGAAGACGACGAGGTTGCTGTTCATGACGGAACTATCTTTCCTGTGTGAGTCTTCTCGAAGAGGCTGTGGACCAGAACGGTCACCGGCCTGGTAAGCCACCAGTGTGCCATTGCCGCGGCCGATAACCGACCCGGTCCCGCCGCCGACGCCGGTTGCTCGAGCCCGCCGTGGGGCCCGAAGATGGCCTGATGGAGCTCACCGAGGCGCTGCGCAGCACCGGCGCGGTCCGCGATTTCACCGATCAGCCCGTCGACGACACCGTGCTGGCCCGGGTGCTCGACACCGCCCGATTCGCGCCCAGCGGCGCCAATGCGCAGGCCTGGCGGGTCGTCGTGGTCAAGGATCCGGTTCGGCGGCGTGAGCTGCGCGACCTGTACCGCAGCGGGTCGCGGGACTATCTGACGCTGAGCATGGCCGGTCTGCGGCCCTGGGCACCGACCAACGACCGCGACGCCGAGGCGGCGGCGCTGCGTGCCGGGGCCGACACCGCGACCGGCGGGGGTTTCGCCGACCGCTTCGATCAGGCCCCGGTGCTGCTGGCGGTGTTCGCCGACCTGTCGCAGCTGGCGGCGGTGGACCGCGACCTGGACCGGTATTCCTTCGCCGGCGGCGCGTCGATCTACCCGTTCGCCTGGAGCGTCCTGCTGGCCGCCCGGGCGGAGGGCCTCGGCGGCGTCCTCACCACCATCGCGATCCGGGAAGAGGCCGGGGTCAAGGCGCTGCTGGGCGCCGCCGACCCGCTGGCGCTGGCCGCGGTCATCGCGTTGGGGTATCCGGTCCGGGCGCCGCGCCGGCTGACCCGGGCGCCGGTGGCGTCGTTCGCCACCGTCGATTCGCTCGACGGCCCGGCGTTCGGCGGCCCCGGCGCGGGCTAACGCTCGCCGGCCCGCGCCGAACGTGCGGCTACGGCGAGGTTTTCGCGATTTTTCCGCCGTGGACGCACGCTCGGCGCCCAGCGGATCACGACAAGGACGCCTTCGACGACTTCATCGGCCTGCTCGACGACTTCCCGTTCTGGTTCAACATCGTCACGCCGTAAGCACCGGTGTGCTATCTGTTGAAGCCGCCCGAACTTGACCCGGCTCGCCTTTACGCCGGGCCCGCCGAACCGAGCATGCTCGATGGGAGAAGCCCGCGATGAGAAGGTTGGTTAGCCGTCTGGCGTTCGCTGCCATGTTGGCGGTAGCACCGATTGCCGCCGTCACGATCGGCGCCCCCGCCGACAGTTCGGCGGCCCCGCTGAACTGCCCGGACGGCCAGTATTGGGAACCCAGCACCAACACCTGCATGCCGCTCGGCCAGGGACCAACCCCGCTGGACTGCCCGGGCGGCCAGTATTGGGAACCGAGCACCAACACCTGCATGCCACTTGGCCAGGGACCAACCCCGCTGGACTGCCCGCCCGGCGAATGGTGGAACCCCTTCGGCAACGTCTGCCGGCCACTCGGCCAGGTCTGAGCCGCCGAAACCGTCACGAGCGGCGACGCGCTGCGGCTCCGCGGATAGGCTCGAAGTTGTCCGCGATCCCGCCGTCCTGTTGAGGAGACAGCCGTGCCTTCGCTCGACCAGAGTCGTCACCTAGCCACCGAGCTTCCCGGCCCCGTGTCCCGGAAACTCGCCCAACGCCGCGCCGCCGCGGTGGCCCGCGGCGTCGGCAGCACCATGCCGGTCTACGCGGTGCGCGCGGCCGGCGGCATCGTGGAAGACGTCGACGGCAACCGGCTCATCGACCTGGGTTCGGGCATCGGGGTCACCACCATCGGCAACGCCGCCCCTCGCGTGGTCGATGCGGTGCGCGCCCAGGTCGACGAGTTCACCCACACCTGCTTCATGGTCGCCCCGTATGAGGGCTACGTCGCCGTCGCCGAACAGCTCAACCGGATCACCCCCGGATCCGGGGAGAAGCGGTCGGTGCTGCTCAACTCGGGCGCCGAGGCGCTGGAGAACGCCGTCAAGATCGCCCGCTCGTACACCCGCAAACCGGCGGTGGTGGTGTTCGATCACGGCTACCACGGGCGCACCAACCTGACGATGTCGATGACCGCGAAATCGATGCCGTACAAGAGCGGGTTCGGGCCGTTCGCGCCGAGCATCTACCGGGTGCCGCCGTCCTACCCGTACCGCGACGGGCTGCTGGACAAGGAGCTGGCCAGCAACGGCGAGCTGGCCGCCGCCCGCGCCATCGACATCATCGACAAGCAGGTCGGCGCCGACAACCTGGCCGCGGTGGTGATCGAGCCGATCCTGGGCGAGGGCGGCTACATCGTGCCCGCCGAAGGCTTCCTGGCGGCGCTGTTGGCGTGGTGCCGGGAGAACAACGTGGTGTTCGTCGCCGACGAGGTGCAGTCCGGGTTCGCCCGCACCGGGGCGATGTTCGCCTGCGAGCACGACGGCGTCGCACCCGACCTGATCTGCACCGCCAAGGGCATCGCCGGCGGCCTACCGCTGTCGGCGGTGACCGGGCGCGCCGAGATCATGGACGCCCCGCACGTGTCCGGCTTGGGCGGCACGTTCGGCGGCAACCCGATCGCGTGCGCGGCGGCGCTGGCCGCCATCGCCACCGTGGAAAACGACGGGCTGATCGAGCGGGCGCAGCAGATCGAGCGGCTGATCAAAGACCGGCTGTTCCGGCTGCAGGCCGAGGACGACCGGATCGGCGATGTGCGCGGCCGTGGCGCCATGATCGGCCTGGAATTGGTGCGCTCGGGCACCAGCGAGCCGGATCCCGAGCTCACCGCCAAGCTGTCCGACGCCGCGCACGCGGCCGGGGTGATCCTGCTGACCTGCGGCACGTTCGGGAACGTGGTGCGGTTCGTGCCGCCGCTGGCCATCAGCGACGAACTACTCAACGACGGTCTCGACGTGCTGGGTGAGGCGCTGGCCGCGCTGTGAGTTAGCGGGCGGCCGACGCGCTCACATGCCGGCGGCGGAACAGGCCCCGCTTCTGCGGCTCCTCGGGCGGGCCGGGGATCTGCCCGGTGTACGCCTCGGGCGGCACGCTGGCCGCCGCATGCGCCACGTCGCGCACGCTGACCACCGACAGCGTCCCCAGCGCCACCCCGCCCAGGAACAGGATCACCGCCCCCAGCCCGGGAAAGTAGGCCAGCTCAATCAGCAGGCGCTTGGCGTCGGTGGAGGCCACCGGGTCGCCGATGTCACCGATGCGCAGCAGCGACGAGAAGCTGTTGCCGACCACGAACCAGGCCCCACCCAAAACGGCCAGCCAGCCGCCCATCATCGCGGTCGCCCGGTTGGCGGAAAACAGCAACATCGCTCCCCCGAACGCGGTGGCCGCCCCGGGCAGCACCTCCAGCCAGCCCCGCGCCGCGGTCCAGGTCATCACCTGGTCCGGCGTGTAGGCGAAGTTGAAGCGCGCCCCGACGAACGGGATCACCGCACCCCAAACACCGAGCAGAATCAGCAAGAATCCGCTGATCGCACCGCGGGTGCGGGGTATCCGCAACCCGCTGGAGCGGGCGCGGGCCCGCATATCCGAGTCGTTCATGAGAGCCTCCTCGGGCTTTTGGCGACTGCTCACTACCCTAATCGGCCCACGGGTAACCGGGCCTTCCCGCGTCAACCGTTATGGGATCGGTAGCGGGCACGCGTCAGTCGAACAGGCCGGGCTGGCCCAGGCCGGCCGCCCCGGCCGGCGGCGTCATGCCCAGATGCGTCCAGGCCTGCGCGGTGGCGACCCGCCCACGCGGGGTGCGCGCGATCATGCCGGCCCGCACCAAAAACGGCTCGCACACCTCCTCGACGGTGGCGGCCTCCTCCCCGACCGCGACCGCCAGCGTCGACACCCCGACCGGGCCGCCGCCGAAGCTGCGGGTCAGCGCCGTCAGCACCGCGCGGTCCAGCCGGTCCAGCCCCAGCTCGTCGACGTCGTACACCTCCAGCGCGGATTTGGCGACGTCGCGGGTGATCACCCCGTCGGCGCGCACCTCGGCGTAGTCACGCACCCGGCGCAGCAGCCGGTTGGCGATCCGCGGGGTGCCCCGCGAGCGGCGAGCCACCTCGGAGGCGGCGTCCGCACCCAGTTCGATGCCCAGGATGCCGGCCGAGCGGGCCAACACCCGCTCCAGCTCGGGCGGCTCGTAGAAATCCATGTGCGCGGTGAAGCCGAACCGGTCCCGCAGCGGGCCGGTCAGCGCACCGGACCGGGTGGTGGCCCCGACCAGGGTGAACGGCGCCACCTCCAGCGGAATCGAGGTCGCCCCGGGGCCTTTGCCGACGACGACGTCGACCCGGAAGTCCTCCATCGCCAAATACAGCATTTCCTCGGCGGGCCGGGCGATGCGGTGGATTTCGTCGATGAACAGCACGTCGTGTTCGACCAGGTTGGACAGCATCGCCGCCAGGTCGCCGGCGCGTTCGAGCGCCGGACCCGACGTCACCCGCAGCGAGGAGCCCAGCTCGGCGGCGATGATCATCGCCAGCGAGGTCTTGCCCAGGCCGGGCGGTCCGGACAGCAGGATGTGGTCCGGGGTGCCGCCCCGGTTTTTCGCGCCCTCGATGACCAGCTGCAACTGTTCGCGCACCCGCGGTTGGCCGATGAACTCCCGCAGCGAGCGGGGCCGCAGGCTGGCGTCGATGTCGCCCTCGCCGACGGTCAGCGCCGGGGTCACCTCGCGGTCCTCGGGCTCGCTCATGTCTTCTTGCCCAGCAGGCTCAGCGCCGCGCGCAGCGCGCTGGACGTGGTGGCGCCGTCCTCGGCGGCCAGCACCTTATCGGTGGCCTCCTCGGCCTGCTTGGCCGCGAACCCCAGACCCACCAGGGCTTCCACCACCGGGCCGCGCACCGCGTGGCCGTTGACGGCGGGTCCACCGGCGGCCGGGGTCACCGGCCCGATCTTGTCGCGCAGTTCCAGCACCATCCGCTCGGCGCCGCGTTTGCCGATGCCGGGCACCCGGGTCAGCGCGGTGACGTCCCCGTCGGCCAGCGCCTGGCGCAGCGCGGACGCGTCGTGCACCGCCAGGGTGGCCAGCGCGATCTTGGGCCCGATCCCGGAGACCCCGAGCAGGGTGAGGAACAGGTCGCGGGTTTCGCCGTCGCCGAAGCCGTACAGCGTCATCGAATCCTCGCGCACGATCATCGCGGTGATCAGCCGGGCTTCGGCGCCGCGGTGCAGCGTCGACAGCGTCGCCGGGGTGGCCATGACTTTGTAGCCCACCCCCGCGGCCTCGATCACCGCATGGTCCAACGCGATGTCGAGCACCTCACCGCGCACCGACGCGATCATTTCGCGGCCGCCTTCAGCCGGGCCTTGTACTTCTTGCGCTGTTCGGCGGCCTGGGCTTCCGCGGCCGCCATCCGGGCGATCATCGGGGCGCGCCAGCAGTGGCAGATCGCCAACGCCAGCGCGTCGGCGGCGTCGGCCGGTGTCGGTTTTTGCTGCAGCGCCAGGATTCTGGTGACCATCGCGGTGACCTGCGCCTTGCCGGCGGCGCCGTTGCCGGTGACCGCGGCCTTGACCTCGGACGGGGTGTGGAAGTGCACCTCGATGTCGCGTTTGGCGGCCTGCAGCGCGATCACCCCGCCGGCCTGGGCGGTGCCCATCACGGTGGAGACGTTCTGCTGGGAGAACACCCGCTCGATGGCGACGACGTCGGGTCGGTGGGTGTCCATCCAGTGCTCGACGGTGTCGCTGATCGTCAGCAGCCGGCGCTGCAGGGGTTGGTCGGCCGGGGTGCGCACCACGTCGACATCCAGGGCGATGACCTGCCGGCCCTGGCCGCCCTCGATGACCGACAGCCCGCACCGGGTCAGCCCCGGGTCGACACCCATCACACGCAATTCCAGGCCCCTTCAGTGAACACCTGTTCGAGAGCCTAGTGGGTGGGTCCGACATCGCCGGGCAGGACACGCGGCGGCGGGTTAGTGCAGTTGATACCGCTGTTGCGGGCCGGGCGCCGCCGGGCTGCGCAGGCCGCGGTTAAGCGTATGGGCCGACGGGCGGTCGGTCAGGCACCAATCGACCGGACCCCCTGGCCGATGACGGCGGGAACCTCGCCGGCGTTCACCCGACCGTTGGCCACCGCGGCCTGCAGCGCCTGGTAATCCCGCTGGTTCTGGTCGGCGTAGGCCGTAGCGAACCGGACCAGCGCCTTATCGGCGGCATCGCCCTTGCCGAGGTAGGCCGCGATCGCGATCCGGTCCCCGGTGCGGCCGTGCGCCCGGGCCAGCACCCGGCCACAGGCTTGCCCGTAGGCGGCCAGCACCTTCGGGCGCATCGCCGCAACATCGGCCGCCCCCTTCATGTCCCACAGTTGGCGCACGTAGTAGTCGCCCTCGTGGCCGTCGGGTCCCACCGCGTGCAGCCAGCCCAGCAGGGTGTCGCTGGCGGCCTGGATCAGCCGCTGTCCTTCGACCACCCGCTGACCGGAATTGGGGTATCGACTGGGGTCCAGGTAGCCCTCCAACACCGACAGTTGCGCCTGTTTGACCTGCATCAGCAGCGGGTCGCCGTCGTCGCGGCCCAGCAGCAGCACCACCCAGGCGCGAGTGCCGACGCTGCCCACGCCGACCACTTTCCGCGCCAGCCCCACATAGTCGTAGCGCTTGGCCAACGCCCGCCGATCGTCGGACAGGCTGTGCATATACGCCTCGATCAGCTCCCCCATCTGCTGGTGGTAGGCGTCGGCCATCGCCGCCCCCACGAGTTCGTCGACCGGAACCAGCAGCGGCGGGTCGCTGACCAGCCGGCGACGACCCTGCTCGACCCGGGTCAGCTTGGACACCGCCCGAAGGCGGTCGCGGGAGCGGGCTTTCGTCGCGACGCGCTGGATTTCCTTGCCCAGCGGCGGATCCACGCTGTCCACCAGGGCGTCGTCGACCACCGCCTGCGCGTACCACATCTCCAGCTCGCCCATCGTGGCCAGCTCCCGCATCTGGCTGCGGTACGCCTCGGCGCAGCCGCGCACCACCGTTTCCTGCTGGCCGGCGCGGAAACCGTTGCTGCGGCTGGCGATTGCCAGGCTGGCCACCAGCCGCTTGAGATCCCACTCCCACGGCCCGGCGAGGGTCTCGTCGAAGTCGTTGACGTCGAACACCAGCCGGCGCTCCGGGGAGGCGAACAACCCGAAATTCGACGCGTGCGCGTCGCCGCACAGCTGCACCGCCAGTCCGGTGTTGGGGCCGGCGGCCAGATCGGACGCCATGATCAACGCCGCGCCCCGGAAGAACGTGTACGGCGATACCAGCATGCGCGCGTACCGAATTGGCACCAGTTCGGCCACCCGTGCGGCGGCTTGGGTTTCCAGCAGGGCCACCGGATCGGGGCGATCCGGCGCGGGTGCGTACGCGGCCAGCGCCGATCGCGGCAGCACTTTCCGCTTGGCCCGCCCCAACTCGTGCCGCTCGGCCACCGTCATGGCCGGAGTTTAGTTCTGCGCCGTCCTACGCTGCTGAAATCGACGTCCATACGGCGCGAAACCGCCTTTTGAGGGGCTATGTGTCAATCTGGGCGTCGATTTCAGCAGACACCCCGCCCCCTTCACTCCTCCAGCGCGGCCAGCACCTCGTCGGAGACGTCGACGTTGGTGTACACGTTCTGCACGTCGTCGCTGTCTTCCAGCGCGTCGACCAGCTTGAACACCTTGCGGGCGGCCTCGACGTCCACCGGCACGCTGACCGACGGCACGAAGCTGGCCTCCGCCGAGTCGTAGTCGATGCCGGCGTCTTGCAGCGCGGTGCGCACCGCCACCAGGTCGCCCGGCTCGGAGACCACCTCGAAGCTGTCCCCGAGGTCGTTGACGTCCTCGGCGCCGGCGTCGAGCACCGCGGTCAACACGTCGTCCTCGGTCAACCCGTTCTTGTCCAGGGTCACCACACCCTTGCGGGTGAACAGGTAGGCCACCGACCCGGGGTCGGCCATGTTGCCGCCGTTGCGGGTCATCGCGACCCGGACCTCGCTGGCGGCGCGGTTGCGGTTGTCGGTCAGGCATTCGATCAGCACCGCCACGCCGCTGGGCCCATACCCCTCGTAGGTGATGTTCTGCCAGTCGGCGCCGCCGGCTTCCTCGCCGGCGCCGCGCTTGCGGGCCCGCTCGATGTTGTCGTTGGGCACCGACGACTTCTTCGCCTTCTGGATGGCGTCGTACAGGGTCGGGTTACCGCCCGGATCGCCGCCGCCGACACGGGCCGCGACCTCGATGTTCTTGATCAACCGGGCGAACATCTTGCCGCGGCGCGCGTCGATGACGGCCTTCTTGTGCTTGGTGGTGGCCCACTTGGAATGGCCGCTCATCGCCGTCCTACCTCACTCATCCTGGGAAAACTTCGCCCGACGAGTCTACGTGCCCGCCGCCGGGTGCTACTTCGGTGCCGCCTGCGCCCGCGCGCTGTGGCCGTCGCCGGGCGGGAAGAATCCCGGCACCCACCGCTCGATCAGTGTGGCGTAGCCCACCTGGGCGTCGAGTTGCACGGCGACCCCGAGCAGGCCGCCGAGGGTGCGCAGCAACATGACGTAGCCGGGTGGGATGGTCAGCTGCCGGGCCACCTTGAACCGATCGGCGAATCCTTCCGCCAACGGATCGGTGGTGGCCGAGGCCGACTTTTGGAACCAAGCGCGGGTGAAGTGGAACTCCCCGGACCGCAACGGGTCGATGTAGGCCCACAGCGGCCGGATGTACTCCACCACCTGCTCGGCGGTCAGCTCGTAGTCGCGCGGCATGAACCCGAGTGCCTTGAGCAGCCGGATCACCTCGTCCCACTGTTCGTCCCGGGCCCAGCACAGGAGTTCACCGAAGTCGGGCGGGATGCCGCCCGGATGCTCGGCCACGGCGCCGAAATCGATGGCGCCCAGCCGCCCGTCGGGGAGCACCATGAAATTGCCCGGGTGCGGGTCGGCGTGCACCAGTTCGACCCGGGCGGGTGAGCTGACGGTGAACTCAAGCAGCAAGGCGCACGCGGAGTCTCGTTCATCCGGGGTGCCGTCGGCGATGATCTTGGAGAGGCGCCGGCCCTCCATCCACTCCGAGATGATGACCTTGGGCGCGCTGGCGACCACCGCCGGGACGGAGAACTTCGGGTCACCCGCAAAGGCTTTCGCGAAGGCGCGCTGGTAGTCGGCTTCCAGCCGGTAGTCCAGCTCCGCTTCGATCCGTTCGCTGACCTCGGAAACCAGGCGGTCCACATCGGCGCGCGGCATCACCTGCTTGGCGACCCAGCTGAACCGTTGGATCAGTTTGAGGTCGGCGCGTAACGCTTCGTCGGCGCCGGGGTATTGCACCTTGACGGCGACCCGGCGGCCGTCTTTCCAGATGCCCTGGTGCACCTGCCCGATGCTGGCCGAGGCGACCGGCTTGTCGTCGAAGGACTGGAACCGTTCGCGCCATTTGGTGCCGAGTTGGGCGTCGAGGACCCGGTGCACCTTGGCCGCCGGCAGCGGCGGGGCTTCGCTTTGCAGCTTGACCAACGCTTCGCGAAACGGGTCGGCGAATTGCGGGGGTATCGCGGCCTCCATCACCGACAGCGCCTGACCGACCTTCATGGCGCCGCCCTTGAGCTCGCCCAGCACCTGGAACAGCTCGTCGGCGGCCTTCTCCAGAAGTTCGGCGTTGACCTCTTCCTTGGATTTGCCGGTCATCCGCTTGCCGACGCCGAGCGCGGCGCGTCCGGCCGCCCCGGCCGGAAGGCTCGCCAGCTTGGCGACGCGCCCCAGCCGTCCCCGCACGATGTCTGCCATGCGCCCATCATGCCCGCTATTGGCGCCCCCAGTTGGCGCGAGCAGTCGCAAAAGCCCCTAGTTTCGCGCCGAAACGGGTGCCTTTGTGTCTGCTCGCGGTCCGGTGGCCGCCCCCAGCAGGCCCAGTTGCCGCATGTCGGTGACGTACTTGGTGATCAGCGCCTCGGTCAGGTGCGGGACGTCGTGGTCCGCGCCGATCCCGGCGTGTTGCACCGCGGCGCGGAACTTGTCGGTCGGCGCGTGGCTGCCCGACGGCGCCGCCGGCCGCGCGTAGGCGCTCAGCAGCGGCAGCACCGAGTTCTTGCGCTCGTCGTCGGGCAGGGCCTGCAGCGCCGCGGAGAACCGGGTCAGCCAGTCGCCGTAGTCGGCGATGCGCTCGATCTGCTGGCCGTTGCCGATCAGCCAGTCGACGAACGTGTCCAGCGAGATGCCGTCGTCGTGGGTGTTGAGCACGTTGTAGGTGTGAAACCCGGTGGTGCTGTTCGCGCCGAGGGTGGTGATCGCCTCGGCGGTGAAATCGGCGGGTAGCCCGTCGTAGTGGGCGCGTTGCCGGTTGCCGTGCGCGTCGAGCTGGTAGAACGATGCCGGCGCGATCCCGGTGGCCACCAGGCTCAGGATCAGCCGGGTGAACATGTCGGTCAGGTTGAGCTGACCGGCATACCGGCTGTGCGCCAGGATCATGTCGGACCGGAACACCGCCACCGGCAGCCCGCACCGGTCGTGCGTCTCGGCCGCCAGCACCTCCCCCGCCCATTTGCTGGTCGCGTAGCCGCTGGCGTAGCTGGAGTCCAGGGAGCGCACCGGGCTGGCGGTGCGCACGTCGACGTCCTCGCCGACGAAGCCGCCGTCGGGCAGTGCGGTCACCGCGACCGTCGACAGATAGCTGACCGGCTTGAGCCGGGTGCTGATCGCCAACTTGAGGATCTCGGCGGTGCCCACCACGTTGGGCCCGAACAGCTGGCTGTAGGGCAGCACGTGGTTGACCATCGCCGCGGCGTGCACGATCAGATCCACCGTGCCCGCCAGCCGCTGCCAGGTCGGGGTGTCCAGGCCCAGGTTCGCCGCGGCCAGATCCCCGGCCAGCACCTCCAAGTGTTGGTCGGCCAGCGCGCGGAAGTGGGTGGACAGTTCGTCGTCGCCGCTGTCGATGGCGGCCTCGATGCGTTGGCGCGCCGCCACCGGATCGGTGCCGCGCACGATGCAGATCAGCGTGCCGCCGCGCGGCGCCAACCGCTCCAGCCATTCCAGGCACAAGAACCGGCCCAGATAGCCGTTGGCCCCGGTCAGCAGCACGGTGCGCACCGTGTCGGCCGGCGGTGCGAGGCTACCCGCCGCGGCCAGCGTGTCGGCGTCGATGAACTTCTCCAGCCGCAGCTCCGCGGCACGGGCTTGCACGGCGTCGCGCCCGTGCACCGAGGCGAAAGTGGGCCGGGTGCTGGCGGATTCGCGTTCGCCGTCGACATAGCCGGCGATGCTGGCCAGGGTGGCGGTGGGGCTGACGATGGTCTGCACCGGCACGTCGATGTGGAAGATACCCTCCAGCAACGTGGCGAACGAGAACGCCGACAGCGAATCACCGCCCAGATCAATGAATTTGGCGTCGGCATCGAATGCGGCGTCGGCCAGGCCCAGGGTGGCCGCCGCGGCGTCGCGCACGGTGTCCAGGGTCGGCCGCTGGCCGGCGGCGGCGCGCAACTGGTCGAGCCGGTCGTCTTGGCCGGCGGCGATGTCGGCGTACATGGCCTCCAGACGGTCGCCGTAGCGGGCCTTGAGCGCCGGGCGCAGCAGCTTGCCGACCCCGGACAGCAGCCCGTTGTCGCGGGTGAACGGCTCGGCTTCCAGCAGGAAATCCCGTGGGATCTCATAGGAGTTCAGCCGGGACTTCGCGGCGATGCGCTGCACCGACTCGGCGATCAGCGCGTGCGGGTCGCCGCCGCCGACCGCGTCGACGTTCGGCACCACCACCGCCAGCAGAAACGGTTGCTCGCTGGACCCGTACAAAAAGATCTGCCGGATGTAGCGGCTGGTGGAGTAGGTGGCCTCCAGTTTGGACACCGCCACGAACTCGCCCTGCGACAGCTTGATGACGTTGTTGCTGCGGTCCAGATACACCAGGTGATCCGGGGCGATCTCGGCCATGATGTCGCCGGTCTTGTAGTACCCGTCGTCGTCGAAGATCTGGGCGGTCAGCTCGGGATGCTTGTAGTAGCCGGGGATGAGCATGTCCGATTTGAGGTAGAGCTCACCGCGCGGATGCGGCTTATCGGTGGTGAAGTACTCCAGCTCGGGGACGTCGACGAGTTTGTAGTCGGTCACCGGCGGGCGCTTGATGATGCCGTTGCGCATGATGCCGCCGCCGGTCTCGGTGGAGCCGTAGCCGTCGCTGACGGTGATGTCGAGCATGGACTCCATGAAGGCGTGCACGGTTTTGGACAGCGGCGCGCTGCCGCACATCGCCGAGATCACCCGGCCGCCCAGAAACTCTTCGCGCAGTTCGGATCTCACCTCGTCGGCGATTTCGTCGGTGGGGCGCGGGTCTTCGGAGCGCTGGTCGAGTTCCTTGCGGTAGCGGCGATAGATCATGTCGCACACCCGCGGCACCAGGTTCAACCCGGTGGGCCGCACCAGCGCGATGTCGTCGAACAGGGTGGACATGTCGCTTTTGGCGGCGAAGTAGCCGATGCCGCCGGCGGCCAGCGTGGCGATCAGCCATTCCAGCCCGTACACGTGGGAAAGCGGCATGTACTGCAGGTGGATGGCCGGGATCGGCCGGCCGACGTCCAGGGACGGTCCGCGGGGGCGCTGCCAGATCCGGGTCATCATGTCGGTGGTGTACATGGCGCCCTTGGGGGCACCGGTGCTGCCCGAGGGGTAGATCAGGGTGGCCAGCGGGTTGTCGCCGTCGGCCGGGACGAACGCCGGCGCGGTCGGCAGCTGGCGTCCGCGGTCCAGGTCGTCGAGCAGCGAGACCGCCTGCAGCGCACTGCCGGCCGCGGCCAGCCGGGCGGTGCCGGCCTGGTAGCGCTCCCGCTGGTCGTCGTCGGCGGGGTTGTAGTCGAACACCACCAGCCGGTGGATCGACGGCGCCTCCAGGGCGACATCGACGGCGGTGTCCAACGATTCGATGCTGGCGGCGAAGATCCGCGGCTGCGTCTCGGCGATGATGGGCGCCAGCTGCGCGGCGGTCGAGCTGGTTTGCAGCGGGACGAACACCGCGCCCAGCCGGGCGCAGGTCAGGGTGATCACCGCGTAGCCGATGCTGGTGAACCCCAGCACCGCGATCAGCTCGCCGGGCCCGAACCCGGGCAGCTGGGTCTGCCAGGTGCTGGCCAACGCGGCCACCCGGTCGGCCAGGCCCCGGTAGGTGATGGTGTCGAAGCCGGACAACAGCGTCGTGGTGGTGCGGCCGGTGGCGTCGTCGCGGGTGATTTCCCGGGCCCGCTGCCCCAACGCCGGGCGGTCGGCGTAGCCGGTCAGATAGGTGTCGATGACCGGCCACAGCCGCAGGTCCGGGGCCAGCGCGGCCTCGGCGACGTCCGGCGCGGGGGCGGCGGCCCGAAACTGCGGATCGGTGCGGTTGAGCGTCTCGATGCGCCGGATCAGGCGCGCTTCCCTGCTGTCCTCGTCGGCCACTGCTCGACCCCCTGCCGTCTGCGTCGCTTGTCCCCCACCGTAACGACGGATGCCGGCGACCGTGCAAGACCACAGCGCGAACGTGCGCAAAATGCCAGGTTTCGGGCGTGTGGGCGTACATTTGCGCACGCTCGCGGCATAGCGCGCGACGCCGCGTCAGGCCCGGCCGGTGACGATGTCGACGAACAGCCGGTGGATGCGACGGTCGCCGGTCACCTCGGGATGAAACGCGGTGGCCAGCACCGAGCCCTGCCGCACCGCCACCACGTGGTCGGCGGCGCGGGCCAGCGGCTGCACGTCGGCGCCGACCCGTTCCACCCAGGGTGCCCGGATGAACACCGCGTGCACCGGATCCTCGAGGCCGTCGAACTTCAGGTCATCCTCGAACGAGTCGACTTGGCGGCCGAAGGCGTTGCGCCGCACCGTCATATCGATGCCCGCCAACGGCAGCGCCGCCCGCTCGCCCTCCCCGGCGTCCAGGATCTCGGAGGCCAACAGGATCATCCCGGCGCAGGCGCCGTAGGCGGGCAGCCCGTCGGCCAGCCGGGCCCGCAGCGGCTCCAACAGGTCCAGCTCCCGCAGCAGATGGCTCATCGTGGTGGATTCCCCGCCGGGAATGACCAGCGCGTCCACGGCGTCGAGTTCGCCGCGGCGGCGCACCGACACCGGGTCGGCGCCGGCGTCGCGCAGCGCGGCGAAATGTTCCCGGGTGTCGCCCTGCAGCGCCAACACCCCGACGCGGGGGGCGCTCACTGCGCGGCGGGCGTGAAGTTGCGCGGGTAGCGGGTCAACCCCTCCTGCATCACCGCGGCTACCATTTCGCCGTACTGGTTGTAGATCTTGCCCTGGGTCAACGCCCGCCCGGCGCACGCCGACGGCGACGACTGGTCATACAGCAGCCATTCGTCGGCCCGAAACGGCCGCATGAACCACATCGCGTGATCCAGTGACGCCACCTGCAGGTGGTCGCGTTCGGCGGGGTGAATCGACCAGGAGGTGCCCAGCAACGTCAGATCGCTCATGTAGGCCAGCGCGCAGATGTGCAGCACCGGGTCGTCGGGCAGCGGGTCGCGGTGGCGGAACCACACCTGCTGCTCGGCAACCTTGCCGGGGATGTGCGGCAGCTGATCGCGCGGCACCCGCCGCAGATCCCATTCCGCGAACGCCTTGAAGCCCTCGTCGTCGAAGGCTTTCATGCTGGAGATGTCGGGCAATTCCTTGGGATCGGGCGCCGACGGCATCGCGTCCTGGTGGTGGATGCCCTCTTGGTCGGTCTGAAACGACGCCGACATGTTGAAGATGGTTTCGCCGTGCTGGATCGCGTTGACCCGGCGGGTGCAAAACGAGCCGCCGTCACGCACCCGCTCGACGATAAACACGGTGGGCGCCTTGGCATCTCCGGGCCGCAGGAAATACCCGTGCAGCGAATGCACCTGGTAGCGCGGCTCCACGGTGCGCACCGCCGACACCAGGGCCTGACCGGCGACATGCCCGCCGAAGGTGCGCTGATGCTCGCTGGAGTTCGAGCTGAACACGCTGCCCCGATAGATGTTGACTTCGAGTTTCTCGAGGTCAAGGATCTGTTCGATCGTCAAAGTATTACCAGCCGCGCTCGGCGAGTCGGTGCGGCTGCGCGATGTCCTCCACGTTGATCCCGACCATCGCCTCGCCCAGCCCGCGGGACACCCGGGCCAGCACGTCGGGGTCGTCGTAGAAGGTGGTGGCCTTCACGATGGCCGCGGCCCGGGCGGCGGGGTCCCCGGATTTGAAGATGCCGGAGCCGACGAACACGCCCTCGGCGCCCAGCTGCATCATCATCGCCGCGTCGGCCGGGGTGGCGATGCCGCCGGCGGTGAACAGCGTGACCGGCAGTTTGCCGGCCCGCGCCACCTCGGCGACCAGCTCGTAGGGCGCCTGCAGTTCCTTGGCGGCGACGTACAGCTCGTCGTCGCCCAGCGTGGTCAGCCGGCGGATCTCGCCGCCGATGGCCCGCATGTGGGTGGTGGCGTTGGACACGTCGCCGGTGCCGGCCTCGCCCTTGGAGCGGATCATCGCCGCGCCCTCGGTGATGCGGCGCAGCGCCTCACCGAGGTTGGTGGCCCCGCACACGAACGGCACGGTGAACTGCCATTTGTCGATGTGGTGGGTGTAGTCGGCGGGGGTGAGCACCTCGGATTCGTCGACGTAGTCCACCCCGAGGCTCTGCAGGATCTGCGCCTCGACGAAGTGCCCGATCCGCGCCTTGGCCATCACCGGGATGGTGACCGCGGAGATGATGCCCTCGATCATGTCGGGGTCGCTCATCCGCGACACCCCGCCCTGGGCGCGGATGTCGGCCGGGACCCGCTCCAGCGCCATCACCGCGACCGCGCCGGCACCCTCAGCGATGCGGGCCTGCTCCGGGGTGACGACGTCCATGATGACGCCGCCCTTGAGCATCTCGGCCATGCCGCGTTTGACGCGGGCCGTTCCAGTTTGCCCGCTGGCGCCCGAACCGTTCTGGGCCGCACTGTCCACTGAATGCTTCTCCTTGCTGAACGGGGATACTCGCTCAGTGTAGTGGGCACCCGCCAGCGGATTTTCTCCCTCGCTACCCCAGTGGTGTGAAGACCGGGGCGGCCGGCGGCGGGTCGGCGACCAGCGCGGGCAATACGAACACCCGCACGTAGCGGCGGACCTGGTCGGCGTCGTCGACGCCGGGAATGAGTCCCAGCAGCAATCCGAGGGCGACCGACAGCACGAAGCGGGCGGCGTCGGCGGGGCGCAGGCCGGCTCGCAGGTAGTCGCCCGCCTGGCGGAACCCGATCTCGAACTGCCCGGCCAGCACCTGACTCAATGTCGCCGACCGGGCGATCAGCGCGGCGACGTTGCCCTCGTCGGTGTGCTCGGAGATCACCCGCAGCAGCGGGTCGTGGCCGACTTCGGTGGCCACGATCACCAGCGACTCGGTCACCAGCTCGCCGGGATCGGCCGCCGGCTGCATGCGGGTGGCGATGTCGGCCATCTTGCGCCCGGCGACCCGCACCACCAGGGCATCCAGCAACTCGTCGCGGGTGGCGAAGTGCCGGTAGATCACCGCCCGGGTGTAGCCGGCCTCCCGCGCAATGACCTGCATGGTCGACGCCCGGTAGCCGCGCTGGGCGAACGAGCGTTCCGCCGCGTCGAGCAACAGCTCTCGGGCGTGCTCGGGCGGATTTCCGCCGCCGGGCGGCCGGCCCCGGCGCCGCACCGTGGTTGCCGACATATATGGACATCTCCATTCAAATGTCTATTATTGCACTGAGTGCGTTTCCGTTACCCGGTGAAGGGATCGTCGCATGGCTACATCGTTCGTTGGCGTACCTGAGCAGCGGGACTGGCAGGCGGTGTTCGGTTCGTGGCGGCTGCTGGTCAATCCGGGCAAGAATGGCGCCTCCGCGTTCGATCTCATCGTGGGGTTGGCGGCGCCGATCCTCGCGCGCAGCTACCACCAACTGCGGGCCCACCCCAACGGGCGGCGGCTGCTGGCCGAGAAGCCGGACCTGTTGGCGCTGCTCGGCGACGACGACTACCTGGCGTCGCTGCCGGTCGGGTCGCTCGGCCACGCCTACCGGTCGTTTCTGCGCACCAATCGGCTGGATGCCGGGGTGTTCGACGTGGACACGGTGATCCGTCCGATCGCCGAGCGCCGCGGCTGGGACGAGGATTTCTTCTACATGATGCGGCGCGGCACCGCGCTGCACGACATGTTCCACACCCTCGGCGGCTACGGACCCGACATGGGCGGCGAATTCGGCAACCTCGGCTTTCACTGCGGCCAGATGGAGCCGTCCGGCGCCCTCAAGGCGCTCACCCTCGGGCTGCTGGGGACGATCATCCCCGCTTCCCCGCGCCGCAAGCTGCGCTACTTCCGCGAGGCGGTTCGCCGCGGGCAACGCGCCGACAACCTGATGGCCGCGCCCTACGAGGAGCTGCTGGACCAGCCGATCGGCGAAGTCCGTGACCTGTTGGGGATAGAACCGACCCGCACCGCCCATCGCGATGGGCATCTGTTCGTCGGGTGGGCGCCGCCCGGGATCAAACCGCCCACCCGGTGGGACTACGACGCCGCCGCTTCTTGAGCGCGAGCAGTCGCGAATGCACCCCATTTCGTGCAGAAAAGGGTGCCTTTGTGTCTGCTCGCGGTTCTAGCGCATCACATCGTCAGGACCATGCGGTAGCGCGCGCGGCCCTCGTCCATGGCGGCGTACGCCTCGGCGGCCTGGGCCAGCGGCCGCTCCTCGATGCGGGCCCGCACCCCGGACAGCACCGCGAACGCCATGGTCTCCTCGACGTCGCGGGCGGTGCCGGACGGGTGGCCGGTGATGCTGAGGCCCGGGGAGATCAGTTGCAGCGGGGAGATCGGCAGCGGCTCGGGGGTGACGCCGATGATGACCAGCTCGCCGCGCGGGGCCAGCCCGCCGATCGTGTCGGCCATGGCCTGCGAATTGGCGGCGGTGGCCAGCACCACCGCCGCCCCGCCCAGGGCCTGCAGCGCCTGGCCGACGTCGCCGGCGGTGGAGTCGATGTAGTGGTGGGCGCCCAGGGCGCGCGCGTCCTGGGCCCTGCCGGCGCCGCGGGCGATGGCGATGGTTTCGAAGCCCATCGCGGCGGCGAACTGTATCCCCAGATGCCCCAGGCCGCCGACGCCGAGGACCGCGACCCGGTCGCCGGGCCGGGCCCGGGTGGAGCGCAGCGCGTGGTAGGTGGTTACCCCGGCGCAGCCCATCGGCGCCGCTTCGGCGAACGACAGCCCCTCGGGGATGGCCGCCAGCGCGTTGGCCGGCACCGTCACCGACTCCGCGTAGCCACCCGGGTAGTGCCAGCTGGGCACCTGCCCGTTGGCGCAGTGGATGAAATCGCCTTTGCGGCAGGGGATGCAGTGGTTGCAATGCCCGCCGAACCAGCCCACCGCGACCCGGTCGCCGACGGCCCAGCCGGTCACGCCCGGGCCGAGCTCGGCGATGGTGCCCGCGATTTCATGCCCCGGTGTCAGTGGCCAGGTCAGTCCGGGGAAGGCGCCGTTGACGAAGGCGTGGTCGGTGCCGCACACCCCGCAGGCGGCGACGGCGATGCGGACCTGATCGCGCGCCGGGGCGGGCGTGTCGACGTCGGCGAGGGTCAGCGGCGCGCCCGCGGATTCGATGTGGACGGCGCGATGCGAGGGCATGGGACTCCTTCGGTGGTGGGTGGCAACCGTGCGCGAGCAGACGCAGAATCGCACAAAACGGCCGCGTTTTGCGCGATTCTGCGTCTGCTCGCCGGCTCGCGGGGGAAGGGGAAGGGTGCCTCAGCGGATGGGCTGCAGCTGGGGGGTGGACGGCGGTGCGTCGGCCAGCGCATTGGCCGCCTCGAGCAGCTCGCCGAGCTGCAGCGGGTAGACGGTCTCGCCGGCGGCGGCCAGCTCGGCGATCGCGGCGGCGTCACACCAGCGGTGGCCGTGCAGGTAGCGGTGTTCCAGCCCGGTGCGCCCGGCCGTGGCCGGCTCGAAGCGGCGGGTGCGGCACACGAAGAAGAACTCCTGGCTGTCGATCTCGGCGCCGTTGAACTCGAACACCGCGTCGCGCCGCCAGATCGGCCCGATCAGCTCGGCGGCGTCGACCCGCAGCCCGGTCTCCTCGGCCAGCTCGCGGGCCGCGGCGCGGGCCAGCCGCTCCCCCGGCTGCACCTGGCCGCCGATGGTGAACCACCAGCGCGGCGCGGCACCGTCGGACAGCGCCGGATCCGAACCGCACAACAGCAGCACAAAGCCGTCGTCGTCGAGCAGCACCACCCGCGCCGAGGTGCGCCGGCCCCGCGGCCCGTGGTCGCTGTGGGCCACCGCGGCCACCGCGTCCGGCCGCTCGGCGATCTCGAAATACGTGGGCAGCGCCGCCCGTCCACCCAGCCGCAGCAGCCGCACCAGCGGCCGCTCCCGCAGCGCGAGCGTGTCGCGCACCGCGTCGTTGTGGAACCGGCGGGCCAGCAGCACCCGGGCCTCCGCGTCGGCCAATTCGGCGACCAACGCGGCCGGCAGCGCCGCCGGGTCGACGTGCGCCAGCGCGGCCGCCAGCTCGTTTTCGCACGCCTCACGCCCGACCCGCGGCGCTCGCTCGGCGGCGTCGGCCAGCGCCGCGAGCCGTTTGCCGTCGGCCGCTTCACCGTAGGCGTCGATGGCCACCGCACGCGCCACTACCGCGCGGCGGGCCAACGCCCCGTCCAACGCCTGCCACGACAAGTCGTAGCGCACGTGCAGCCGGTCCAGCCGGTTGGCGGTCTGATACGCCCAGCCGGCCACCGCGATCAGCACCGCCGCCAGCAGCACCAGGACCGCGGTCAGCACCCACACCATCAACCGGCCACCTGCACCTTGGTTCCCGCGCCGGCGACGGTCTCATACACGCGCATGATCTGGCTGGCCACCACCGGCCAGTCGTAGCGGCGCACCGCGTCGGCGCCGGCCGCGATGTAGCCGCGGGCCAGCGTGTCGTCGTCCAGCACGGTGATCAGGCCGTCGGCCAACGCCGCCGGGTCGTCGACCGCCACCAGCCGCCCGGCCGCGCCGTCGCGCAGCACCCGGCGGAACGCGTGCAGGTCGGCGGCCACCACCGCGGTGCCGGCCGCCAACGCCTCGACCAGCACGATGCCGAAACTTTCGCCGCCGGTGTTGGGGGCGCAGTACACGTCGGCGCTGCGCATCGCCGAGGCCTTCAGCGCGTCGTCGGCCTGCCCCAGAAACCGCAGATGGCGCGCCAACCCGCCGGCCCGCTCGCGCAGGTCGTCCTCGTCGCCGCGGCCGACGATCAGCAGCTCCAGCTCCGGGTAGCGCTCCACCAGCGCCGGCAGCGCGGCCAGCAGCACCGCCATGCCTTTGCGCGGCTCGTCGTAGCGGCCGACGAACAGCACGGTCTTGCCCGGCCGCGGGTAGCCGTCCAGCCGCGGCGCCGCGGCGAACGCGCCCACGTCGACCCCGTTGGGGATCTCGACCGCATCGGAGCCCAGCGCCTCCATCTGCCAGCGCCGCGCCAGGTCGGACACCGCGATCCGGCCCATGATCTTTTCGTGCCAGGGCCGCAGCACCCCCTGAAACACGCTCAGCGTCAACGATTTGGTGGTCGAGGTGTGGAACGTGGCGACGATCGGGCCCTCGGCGACCCGCAGCGCCCACATCGACAGGCTGGGCGCGTTGGGCTCGTGCAGGTGCAGCACGTCGAAGTCGCCGTCGGTCAGCCAGCGCCGCACCTTGCCGTGCACCGCGGGGCTGAACTGCAGCCGGGCCACCGACCCGTTGTACGGGATTGGCACCGCCCGCCCGGCCGACACCACATAGCCGGGCAGCTTCACGTGCGGGGACGCCGGGGCCAGCACGCTGACCTCGTGCCCGCGGGCGCGCATCACCTCGGCCAGCTGCAGCACATGCGCCTGCACCCCGCCGGGGACGTCGAATGAGTACGGGCACACCATGCCGATGCGCATCAGTCCGCCCTCAACCGGGCCCGTCGCGCCTCGGACAGGTCGGCCAGCCACTGCGGCTGCAGCATGTGCCAGTCTTCCGGGTGCGCGGCGATACCCGCGGCGAACCGGTCCGCCAACGCCTGGGTGATGACGCCGACGTCGCCGCTGGCACAGTCCAATTCGGGATGGATATCGAAACACCAGCCGTCGCCGTCGAACCAGCAGTCCACCGGCAGCAGCGCCGCCCCGGTGTCCAGGGCCAGCTTGGCCGGACCGGCCGGCATCCGGGTGGGTTCGCCGAAGAAGTCGACCTCAACCCCGCTGCGGGTCAGATCGCGTTCGGCCATCAGGCACACCACCCGGTTGTCGGTCAGCCGCTCCCGCAGCACATCGAACGCGGGCCGCTGGCCGCCGGACAGCGGCACCACCTCAAAGCCGAGGCTTTCCCGGTAGTCCAGGAAACGCCGGTACAGCGACTCGGGTTTGAGCCGCTCGGCGACGGTGGTGAACGTGCCGTGGGTCTGCGCCAGCCACACCCCGGCCATATCCCAGTTGCCGCTGTGCGGCAACGCCAGCACCGCACCGCGCCCGGCGGCCAGCGCGGCCACCAGGTTGTCGTTGCCGCGCACCGAATCCTGCAGCACCACGCCCAGCGCGGTGTGGTCCATGCTCGGCAGCCGAAACGCCTCCCGCCAGTAGCGGGCGTAGGAGGCCAGCGAGGCGCGCATCAACGCGTCGGGCACCTCGGCCGGGGTGGTGCCGAGCACCCGGGCCAGATTCTTGCGCAGCTGTTCCGGGCCCCCGCCCAGCGCGGCGTAGCGGGCGCCGGCGTCAAAGGCGCTGCGGGCGACGGTCTCCGGCAGCGCACGCACCACCCGCCAGCCGGCCGCATACCCCCAATCGGTCACCCGCCCGGTCAGCGGGCTGAGCCCGGGCACCTTGAGACCGGTCGGCACGGCGATCACGATTCCGGCTTCTTGCGGTCCTGGCGTTCGGCCGGCTGCAGCGGCTCGGCCGCCCCGGGTGAGTGGCGCACATTGTGCAGCCGCTGGGCGCAGGTCAGCAGGCTGGCCGCCGCCAGCAGCCACATCGCGATCGGTAACGCCGGCGTCAGCGGGACGACCGGCAGATCCGACAACCCGGCGCCGACCAGCCCGATGATCAACCGCTCCGGCCGTTCGATCAGGCCGCCGTCGCCGCGCAGCCCGCTGGCTTCGGCGCGCGCCTTGATGTAGGAGATCACCTGCGAGGTGACCAGGCAGATCATGGTGGCCACCACCAGCGGGGCGTCGCGCAGCCCAAATGCCGCCCACCACAACAGTCCACAGAACACCGCGCCGTCGCTGATCCGGTCGCAGGTGGCGTCCAGCACCGCGCCGAACCGGCTGCCGCCGCCGCTTTGCCGGGCCATCGCCCCGTCGATCATGTCGAACATGACGAAGAACCAGATCACCAGCGCCCCGGCGAACAGGTGCCCGCTGGGGAACAGGGTCAGCGCCGCCAGCACCGCGGCCGCGGTGGCGATGATGGTGACGCCGTCGGCGGTGAACCCCACCCGCAGCAGGGCCCGCGCCACCGGCGTGGTGAATCCAGCGACCGCCGCCCGGGACAGAAACGGCAGCTTGCTCATGGCTGCTTCGCCCACTCGGCGGCCAGCAGCGCCCGGGTGTCGCGCAGCAGCTGCGGAATGACCTTGGAGTCACCGATGATGGTGATGAAGTTGGCGTCCCCGCTCCAGCGCGGGACCACATGCACGTGCAGGTGCTCGGCCAGCGAGCCGCCCGCCGAGGACCCCAGGTTCAGCCCGACGTTGAAGCCGTGCGGCCGCGACACCGCCTTGATGACGCGAATCGCCTTCTGGATGAACGCCATCAGCTCGGCGCTCTCGGCTTCGGTGAGGTCTTCGATTTCCGAGAATCGCCGATACGGCACCACCATCAGGTGTCCCGGGTTGTACGGGTACAGGTTGAGCACCGCGTACACGTACTCCCCGCGGGCCACCACCAGGCCGTCTTCGTCGGGCAGGGTGGGGATGTCGGTGAACGGCTGGGCTGAATTCCCCGCCTCCGACGCCTCGTCCTTGAGTGGCCCCTCGGCCAGATAGGTCATCCGGTAGGGGGTCCAGAGCCGTTCGAGTTGGTCGGCCTGGCCCACGCCCCGGTCGACGATCGCGCGCTCGTCCCGTTCGGTCACGCTGAATCGCCTACCTTCACCAAATCAGCGGTGGGGGCGGTGTTCTCGCGCTCGGCGATCCAGCCGACGATCGCGGCGATGGCATCGTCCAGCGGCACCCCGTTGATCTGGGTTCGGTCGCCGAACCGGAAGCTGACCGCCCCGGCGGCGACGTCGCGGTCCCCGGCGAGCAGCATGAACGGCACCTTCTGGTTGGTGTGGGTGACGATCTTCTTGGCCATCCGATCATCGCCGGAGTCGACCTGCACCCGCACGCCGCGCGCCTTGAGCTGGGCGGCAACCGATTCCAGATAATCCACGTGTTCGTCGGCGACCGGGATACCGACCACCTGCACCGGCGCCAGCCACGCCGGGAAGGCGCCGGCGTAGTGCTCGGTGAGCACCCCGAAGAACCGCTCGATCGACCCGAACAGCGCCCGGTGGATCAGCACCGGCCGCTGCCGGGACCCGTCGGCCGCGGTGTACTCCAGATCGAACCGGTCGGGCATGTTGAAATCCAGCTGGATGGTGGACATTTGCCAGGACCGGCCCAGCGCGTCGCGGACCTGCACGGAGATCTTCGGACCGTAGAACGCCGCCCCGCCCGGGTCGGGCACCAGCTGCAGGCCGGAGGCCTCGGCGACCTGCCGCAGCGTGTCGGTGGCTTCCTCCCACACCTCGTCGGAGCCGACGTATTTCTCCGGGTCCTTGGTGGACAGCTCCAGGTAGAACTCCTCCAGCCCGTAGTCGGCGAGCAGGTCGAGCACGAACCGCAGCAGCGAGGCCAACTCGTCGCGCAACTGCTCCCGGGTGGTGTAGATGTGCGCGTCGTCTTGGGTCATGCCGCGCACCCGGGTCAGGCCGTGCACCACCCCGGACCGCTCGTAGCGGTACACGCTGCCGAATTCGAAGAGCCGCAACGGCAGTTCGCGGTAGGACCGCCCGCGGGACCGGAAGATCAGGTGGTGCATCGGGCAGTTCATCGGCTTGAGGTAGTAGTCCTGGCCGGGTTTGCGCACCGTGCCGTCGTCGTTGTGCTCGGCGTCCAAGTGCATCGGCGGATACATGCCGTCGGCGTACCAGGCCAGGTGCCCGGACGTCTCGAACAGGTGCGCCTTGGTGATGTGCGGGGTGGTGACGAACTCGTAGCCGGCCTCGATGTGCTTGCGCCGTGAGTACTCCTCCAGCTCGCGGCGGATGATGCCGCCCTTGGGGTGGAAAACCGGTAAGCCGGAACCGATTTCGTCGGGGAAGCTGAACAGGTCCAGCTCCACACCCAGCTTGCGGTGATCGCGGCGCAGCGCCTCCTCGATCAGCTCCAGGTGGCGATCCAGCGCCTCCTGCGACTCCCAGGCGGTGCCGTAGATGCGTTGCAGGCTGGCGTTGTTCTGGTCGCCGCGCCAGTACGCCGCCGACGAGCGGGTCAGCTTGAACGCCGGGATGAACCGCGTGGTCGGGATGTGCGGGCCGCGGCACAAATCGCCCCACACCCGCTCTTTGGTGCGCGGGTTGAGGTTGTCGTAGGCGGTCAGCTCGTCGCCGCCGACCTCCATGATCTCGGCGTCACCGGACTTGTCGTCGACCAGTTCCAGTTTGTAGGGCTCGTCGGCCAGTTCGGCGCGGGCCTGCTCCTTGGACTCGTAGACGCGCCGGGCGAACAGCTGGCCCTCCTTGACGATCTGGCGCATCCGCTTCTCCAGCGCCGCCAGGTCCTCGGGGGTGAACGCCTCCGGGACGTCGAAGTCGTAGTAGAAGCCGTCGGTGATCGGCGGCCCGATGCCCAGCTTGGCCGCCGGGAACAGCTCCTGCACCGCCTGCGCCAGCACGTGCGCGCAGGAGTGCCGGATGACGCTGCGGCCGTCGTCGGAATCGGCGGGCACCGGGACGACCTCGGCGTCGACGTCGGGGGTCCAGCTCAGGTCCCTCAGCTTGCCCTCGGCGTCGCGCACCACCACCACGGCGTCGGGCGCCCCGCGGCTCGGCAATCCCGCGTCGCGCACCGCCGCGGCCGCCGTGGTCCCGGCAGGCACCCGGATCGGGGCTGCTGCGGGGGGCTTCGCGGGGGCGCTCATGGCGTCATCTCCAAGGGTGTGCGGGGTGTCCGGTCGGTCGCGACCATGCTATCGGGGCGGCCACCGGCGACCGCCCCGAGCCTCACGGCTGGCCGGGCTTCAGCAGCACAAACAGGCCCTGGGCCTCGGTCAGCAGGGTGTCGCCGTCGCACAACCGGCCCGATACGAAGATCTTGCGCCCATCGATCCGGTCCACCCCGGCGTCGACCTGCAGCTCCTTTTCGATCGGCACGATGTGGCGATAGTCCACGTGCAGGTAGGCGGTGCGCTGATAGCGGCTGCCGGTCAGCACCGCCGAGGTCAACCCCAGCACCGAGTCGAACAGCAGGCCCAGCGCCCCGCCGTGCACGGCGCCGTTGCGGCCGAGGTGGTACCGGGCGAAGCGGGCGGTGCCGCGGATCCTACCGGCACTCCCGTCCAGCGGCACTTTTTCCACCCGCATCGGCACGGTCAAGATGTTGCCCCGGTTGGGCAGGTCGAAGCGGCGACCCGACGGGGCGGACCACTCGTCGGCCTCGTACGGCGCCAGCAGCGCGGCGACCTTTTCGACCAGGTCGGCGGCCTCGCTGATCACCTCGTCGGGGGCGTCGGCGGCCCGGGCGCGGTCCTGCAGGGTGCGCACCGCCTCGACGAACCGGCCGTAGTCGGGGCCGCCCTTGGCGGTGGGTTGCGGCGGGTTGAACCCGCCGCCGGGGTGTCGGGGCATGTTTTCACCGTTCACTCTGCGTCCAGGGCGCGACCCACTCGAACTTTCGCGCCCTAGCCGCAGAGTCAATCCTGCTGGGCGGCGCCGGCGGCGGCCAGGGTGTCGAACTCGTCGTCGGACAGCGTGATCTGCGCGGCGGCGACGTTCTCCTCCAGGTGCGCCACCTTCGAGGTGCCCGGGATCGGCAGCATCACCGGCGAGCGTTTCAGCAGCCAGGCCAACGCCAGCTGCGACGGGGTGGCGTGATGCTCGGCGGCGATCTGCTGCAGCGGGCCGCCGGGGGCGGCCAGCGGCCCGGCGGCCAGCGGGAACCACGGGATGAAGCCGATGCCCTGCTCGGTGACCGCGTCCAGCAGCGGCTCGGCGCTGCGCTTGGTCAGGTTGTACTCGTTTTGCACCGACACGATCGAGGTGAGCTGCTGGGCGGCCGTCAACTGGTCGACGTCGATCTCGGACAGCCCGATGTGGCGGATCTTGCCCTCGTCCTGGAGCTTGACCAGCTCACCGACCTGGTCGGCCAGCGGGTAGTGGCGGTCGATGCGGTGCAGCTGGAACAGGTCGATGCGTTCGACGCCGAGCCGGCGCAGGCTCATCTCGCATTCCTGGCGCAGATACGCCGGGTTGCCCAGCGGGATCCAGGTGTCCGGGCCGGTGCGCAGCAGACCGGCCTTGGTGGCGATGACCAGCCCGTCGTAGGGATGCAGCGCCTCGCGGATGATGTCCTCGGAGACGTAGGGACCATAGGAGTCGGCGGTGTCGATGAAGTTGACGCCGAGGTCCACCGCGCGCCGCAGCACCCGCACGCATTCGTCGCGGTCGGCCGGCGGGCCCCACACCCCCGGCCCGGTCAGCCGCATCGCCCCGAAGCCGAGCCGGTTGATCGTCAGGTCGCCGCCGAGGGTGAAGGTCTGCGCAGTCACCTGGTCGACGTTACGCCCCGGATGGCGCCGGATCTGGCCGCGCCGGCCACCGCTACTCCCCCGCGCGGCGCCGCTTCGGCGCGGGCCGGGTGCTTGATCCGCGGGAGGCGACGGCAAAGACGGCCACAATGCCGACGAAACACACCGCGAAGGCGCCCAGCACGATCAGCGGATAGTAGAACGTCGGCCCGGAAGACCGGATGGCCAAGACCAGCGCGGTCAGATAGCCGCCGACGGGTACGCCCACCGCGATCAGCGTGACCACATCGTCGGCGCCGCCGTTGCTCAGCCGGACCACGCCGCGCGCGACCCAGAGAACCAGCGCCACCGGAACCGCGGCCAGGATGAACCCGGCGAACGTGAGAACGGCATCGGTATCCGGGCTCATCGCTACGTCCTCCCCGTCGGGCCAGCACCACAACTATCGCAGTCGGTGGCAGGGTGGCGTGGGTGGACCTGACCAAACTCACCACGCTGCCGCTGACCTATCCGGAGGTGGGCGCCACCGCCGATGCCCTGCCGGCCGGCTATCAGCACATCAACGCCTCGGCCCGCATCGGCACCGGGCGGCAACGCTTCGAGCAGGCCGGCGACGCGGTGCTGCACTGGGGCATGCAGCGCGGCTCCGGCCTGGGCGTCAACGCCAGCAGCGACGTCGCCGTCGTCGACGCGGTGCTGCTGGTGCGGCTCGGGCTGCTGCACGCGCCGTGCCGCGTCGTCTACGTCGTCGATGAACCCAACCGGCGCGGGTTCGCCTATGGCACCCTGCCCGGGCATCCCGAGTCCGGCGAGGAACTGTTCTCGGTGCGCTACGACCCCGAAGACGACGCGGTGTACGCCGAGGTCCGTGCGTTCTCCCGGCCGGCGACCTGGTGGAGCAAGCTCGGGTCACCGATTGCGGCCCTGCTGCAGCGCGTGGTCACTCGGCGCTATCTACGTGCGGTGTGACCGGTGTGCACGACCCGCGAGCAGACGCAGATTCGCACAAATTCGCGCCGCGGCGTGCGAATCTACGTCTGCTCGCGGGGGTGAACCCAGCCGGCCAGCAGCCGCTCGGCGCCGGTGCACAGCGTCTCGATGACCTCACCGGCCGGGCGCACGTCGGTGACCAGGCCGACGCCCTGACCGGCGTCGACGGGCGCGGTGCGGGGATCGTCGGCGGCGATCCCGGCGTTCAACGCCGCCCCGGCGGTCGGGTCGGCGCCCAGCGCATCCTCGCGGCCGGCCCACCGCACGACGAAGTCGTTGCGCAGCACCCGGGAGCCGAACCGGGTCGGCCACCGCAATCCCTGGCCGATGTCGAAGACCCGGGTGGTCACCGTGTCGGCGCCGGCGGCCCCGATCAGCGCGCGGCGGGCGCCGTCGCTGGTCAACGCCTCGGTGCACGCCGACAGGCAGGTGCCCAGCCACGCGCCGCTGGCCCCGGCGGCCAGCACCGCGGCAAGGCTTCGGGCCGAACCGATTCCACCGGCCGCCAGCACCGGCACCGACACCGCGTCGAGCACCAGGTCCAGCAACGGCAGCGTGCCGATCCGGTCCTCGCCGTGGCCGCCGCCTTCGGCGCCCCGCGCGACCAGCACGTCGACGCCGGCGTCCTGCGCACGCCTCGCCGTGACGTCGTCGTAAACCTGTGTGACGGTGACGATTCCGGCGTCATGGGCGCGCGACACCCAGGAGAAGTCGTCACCGAAGCTGAGCGACAACATCGTGGGCCGCGCGGCGAGGGCGGCGTCGAACAACTCGGGTTGCTCGCGAACCACCCAGTCCACCAAGCCGATTCCGAATCGCGGCACCTCACCGCGCTGGCGCAGCTCGGCCTGCAGCGCCGCCGCCGAGCCGGCGCTGCCCATGCCGACCATGCCCAGGCCGCCGGCCGACGTGACCGCGGCGGCCAGCCGACCGCCGGCCACCCCACCCATCGGGGCGTTGACGATGGGAACCCGCAACCCGAGGCTGCGCGACCACGGCGTCGACAACACCAAGCGGGCTAACCCTGCGCGACGCGCTTGCTGACCGTCAGGACGACGACGGAGTCTTCGATCGAATCCAGGGAGTGGCGTTGCGGCGGGATGGTGACATAGTCGCCGGCCTTGCCCTCCCAGGCGTCGTCGCCGGCGGTCAACCGGACATGGCCCTGCAACACCTGCAGCGTCGCCTCGCCGGGGCTGTCGTGTTCGGCCAAACCCTGCCCGGCGCGCAGCGCCACCAGGGTCTGCCGCAGATCGTGTTCATGACCGCCGTGAATGGTGTGCGCCGCCCGGCCGCTGTGCGCCTGGCGCGCCTCGGCCAACTTGTCGGAGGCCAATGTGGTCAACGAGATGGATTCCATCGATACGCCCTTCGCAGATAGTTCGGTTAGCTGAATAGTAGAAGAGCACCGGCCACCGCTAGGGCAATCATCTTGATCGCCTCCAGGCCGACGTAGTAGTAGTGCCCGTGGGATCGGGGCCCCTCCGCACCGGCGAGCACTTGATCGGAGCGGCGGTTCAGCCGCGGGCGCACCACCGCCAACTGGACGGCCAGCGCGGCACAGGCCACCGCGTACGCGACGATCGCCGACACCGCCGGCGGGCGGGCCACCACGGCAACCGCAATGGCGACGGCGAAAACGAGTTCGGTGCGGTTGAGGGCGCGAAACACCAGCCGGCCGATGCCGAGCCCGATCTGCAAGGTCACGTTGGGTGCGCGAAACTTCAACGGCGCTTCCAAAAACGAGATCCCGGCGACCATCCCCAGCCAGACGAAGGTGACGGCGACGGCGAGCGCCTGCGCGGCACTCACCCGGCGGCCCCATTCAGCAGCGACAGATGCGCCAAGCACAAATCCGGTTCGATGAACGCGTCGAGCCGGTCGATGGCGACCGGCGCATGCCAGGTTTCCAACGCCCCCTGCATGAGTCCCAGATGGATCGGACAGACCACGTTCGTTCGGGTTTCCGCCAACTCGAGGAACGGGCAGTGCCGCAGCCCGACCCGTTTCTCCCCCTCGCCGTCGCGGCGTTCCGGCGCAAACCCCAACTCGTCGAGCAGATCCACCAGATGGTCGATCGTTTCCTCCGGGCCCGCCGGAACTTCTTGGGTGACAGGGGGTTCCAGACGCTGCCCCCAGGCGCGGCCGGCGGCAAGCGCCTTGGCGCCCGGGTCGTCGTCGGAGGCGAAGCCGATCGAGAGAATCTCGGCCAGCAGCCGGTAACTGCGCGGCCCGCCGCGGTCCATCCGCCGAATCGACCGGAACATCAGCGGCGGGCGCCCCGGCCCCTTGTGCTCGGGTTCGGCGTGCTCGACCCGCCCCTCACCGAGCAAGGTGTCCAGGTGGAACCGGACGGTGTTGGGATGCACCCCCAGTTCATCGGCGATCTGGGCGATGCTCATCGGAGCATTCGCCGCCTTCAACACCTGCAGCACGTCGAGGCGACGGCCGCCGGATTCGCCGGATGACATGAGGCTGTCGTTCACTCTCCTTATGCATCGCCTTGATGAGGCAGGTTAGCGACCAGCGGAGTGTCCACCCCCAGCGGACCGATCTTAGCGGCCCCGCCCGGCGACCCGAGCGGTTCGTCGCGACCGGGCAGCGGTTCGGCGAAAAAGGCCGCGTTGTCGTCCAGGTAGGGCTGCAGCTCCTCGGGCAGATCGTCCTCGTAGTAGATCGCTTCGACCGGGCAGACCGGTTCGCACGCACCGCAATCCACGCATTCGTCGGGGTGGATATACAGGGCGCGGCCGCCCTCATAGATGCAGTCCACCGGACACTCCTCCACGCACGCCCGATCCATCACATCCACACATGGCTTCCCGATCACGTACGTCATGCGCTAGAGTTTACACAATCGAAATTGTAAAAACTAGGAAGGTCCCGATGAGCGACACCGAACTCGACGTCCGGGAGCTGCGCAAGCCGGACAAGCACCCGACGATCTTCGCCACCTACGCCAAACTCGGCGTCGGCGAGTCGTTCGTGCTGGTCAACAACCACGACCCCAAGCATTTGCGGGACGAGTTCGAGACCGATCACCCCGGCAGCTACGGCTGGGAGTACCTGGAGCGCGGCCCGGTCTGGCGGATCCGGATCAGCAAGCTCACCGCCACCCCGCTGCCGCGGCTGCTGGTCAACACCGCCGAGATCGCCGAACCCGACGTCACCGGCGCGGCGTGGAAGCTGGGCATCCGGGATCGGGATCTGGACTCGAACCTCATCGCGCTGCCCCCCAACGGCGGGATCGGGGAACACACCGGCGCCGACGTCGACGTGCTGATCCACGTGCTGTCCGGCAGCGGTCAGCTCACCACCGAGCAGGGGGTCATCGAGCTGCGGCCCGGGGCGCTGCTGTGGCTGCCGCGGCTGTCGCGGCGCCAACTGGACGCCGGGCCCGAGGGATTGCGGTACCTGACCGTGCACCAACACCGCGAAATCGGCGGCCTGATGCCCACGGTGCGGCAGGCAGTCTGATGCCCGGCGACGGGGTGCCGTTCGCCAACCGGGACGACGACACGGTGCAGGGGCATTGGCTGCTGGCGCGGCTGGGCAAGCGGGTGCTGCGGCCCGGCGGCGCCGAACTCACCCGCAGCCTGCTGGGCCGCGCCAACCTGGCCGACGCCGACGTGCTGGAGCTGGCGCCGGGGCTCGGCCGCACCGCCACCGAAATCCTGGCCGGCAATCCCCGGTCCTATATCGGGGCCGACCAGGATCCCGACGCGGCGCGCACGGTCCGCGGCATCGTCGAGGAACAGGGCGGCGAGGTGCGGGTGGCCGACGCGGCCGAGACCGGGCTGCCCGACGCCAGCCGCGACGTCGTGGTCGGCGAGGCGATGCTGAGCATGCAAGGTGAGGTCGCCAAGAACGCGATCGTCGCCGAGGCGGCCCGGGTGCTGCGGCCGGGCGGGCGCTACGCCATCCACGAGCTCGCGCTGACCCCCGACACCATCGCCGACGACATCAAAACCGACATCCGCCGGGCGTTGGCCCAGTCGATCAAGGTCAACGCCCGTCCGTTGACGGTCGCGGAGTGGACGCAGCTGCTCGCCGGCCACGGCCTGGTGGTGGACGAGGTGGAGACCCGGCCGATGGCGCTGTTGGAGCCGCGCCGGCTGATCGCCGACGAGGGGGTGGTCGGGGCGCTGCGGTTCGCCAGGAACCTGCTCACCCACCCCGACGCCCGACGGCGGGTGCTGCGGATGCGCCGCACGTTCCGCCGCCACCGCAAGGAGTTGGCCGCGGTCGGCATCGTCGCGCACAAACCGGCCGCCTGAAAAATCGGTTCGTTCCGCCGGGCCCGGTTTGCTAGGTTGCGTCGATGGCCGACCCGTACCCGCAGGTGTTCTACCGTGATGCTCTGGTGCCCGCCGCGCAGGCGGCGCTGGGGGTGGCCACCTCGGCCGTGCTGTACGGGCTCAGCGTCTACACCGTGTTGCCGGTCCGGGTCGATGGCCGTTGCAGCGCATTCCGGCTGCCGGAACATTACCGCCGACTGGTCGAGTCCTGCACCATCATCGGCATCGACCGGTTCGCCGCGCAGTGGAGCTATGACCGCTTCGCGGCGACGGTGCAGCAGCTGGTGACGGCCAACGCCCCGCAGCGCGACGTGTTTGTCCGGGTGACCGTGCACGTCGACGAGTCGATTCCGGGCACCCGGGTGCGCGGCTGCTCGACGGCGGTCAGCGCGTTCGTCTACGACGCGGTGCCGATCGTGCCGCAGGACGGGATGCGGCTGAAGTCCAGCCCGTGGCGGCGCATCCCCGACTACGCGATCCCGTCACGCGCCAAGGTCAACGGCGCCTACGTCAACTCGGTGCTGGCCAAACAGGATGCCATCGACAGCGGCTACGACGACTGCGTCTTCCTGGACGCCGCCGGGCACGTGTGCGAATTGAGCGCGGCGAACATCTTTGTGGTGCGCGGCGAGACGCTGATCACCCCGGACGTGTCCTGCGACATCCTCGACGGCATCACCCGCCGCACCGTGCTGACCCTGGCGGCCGAGGAAGGTATCCCGGTCGCCGAGCGGCGGGTCGATCTCACCGAGCTCTACATCGCCGACGAGGTGTTCGCCACCGGCACCTCCTCCGGTGTCGCCCCGGCGCTGCAGGTCGACGGCCGCACGGTCGGCGACGGTAAACCCGGACCGATCCTGCAGGCGCTGCGCAAGCGGTACGCCGCCGCGCTGCGTGCCGATGACCCGCACGGCTGGGTGACGATCCTCTAGTTGAGTGTGCGCCCAGGGCGCGACGCTAGTTGAGTGTGCGCTCAGGGCGGGATTTAGCCCGGATTCCCGCCCTGGAGGCACAGTCAACGCCGCCAACGCACAGTCAACATCTGGGTTCCCAAGCCGCATCGGGGGCGAGCGGTTGGCCGTATCGTCGGAACCGGCAGAAACCGACGTGAGGAGCCCATCCGATGCCCCGCAGCTATGACGATTTCCCCAGCCTTCGGTTCGAAACCGGCGACCACGGGGTGCTGCACCTGGTCCTCGATGCGCCCGGACTCAACGCGGTGGGACCGCAGATGCACCGCGACCTGGCCGACGTGTGGCCGGCGATCGACCGCGACGACGACGTGCGGGCCGTGCTGGTCCGCGGTGAGGGCAAAGCGTTTTCGGCCGGCGGCAGCTTCGAGCTGATCGACGAGACCATCGGCGACTACGCCGGGCGGATCCGGATCATGCGCGAAGCCCGTGACCTGGTGCTCAACCTGGTCAACTTTTCCAAGCCGGTGGTGTCGGCGATTCGCGGCCCCGCGGTGGGCGCGGGCCTGGTGGTGGCGCTGCTGGCCGACATCTCGGTGGCCGGGCGCGGTGCGCGGATCATCGACGGGCACACCAAACTCGGGGTGGCCGCCGGGGATCACGCGGCGATCTGCTGGCCGCTGCTGGTCGGCATGGCCAAGGCCAAGTACTACCTGCTCACCTGCGAACAGGTGCTCGGCGAGGAGGCCGAGCGGATCGGGCTGGTGTCCAAATGCGTCGACGACGACGCGGTGCTCGACACCGCCACCGGAATCGCCGAGAACCTGGCGCAGGGCGCCCAGCAGGCGATCCGCTGGACCAAACACAGCCTGAACTACTGGTATCGCATGTTCGCGCCGGCGTTCGAAACGTCGCTGGGGTTGGAGTTCATCGGGTTCAGCGGCCCCGACGTGCACGAAGGGTTGGCCGCCAACCGCGAGAAACGGCCACCGCGGTTCGGCTGAGATGGCGCTGTCCCGACGGACCTTCGGCCGGCTCGCCGCCGGCGTGGGCGTGCTGGCGGCAGCGTGTGCCCGTAGACCCACCCAGTCACCAACGCCCGGTCCCGGTGTGGGATTCGTGCTCTCGCATGAACAATTCACCACCGCCCAGCTGGTGGAGCAGGCGGTGGCCGCCGAACAGGCAGGGTTTCAACATGTTTGGGCCAGCGACCACGTGCAGCCATGGCAAGACAATGAGGGGCACGCCATGTTCCCGTGGCTGACGCTGGCGCTGGTGGCCCAACGCACCAGCCGCGTCAGCCTCGGGACCGGGGTGACGTGCCCCAGCTACCGCTATCACCCGGCCACCGTGGCGCAGGCGTTCGCGTCGCTGACCCTGTTGGCGCCCGGACGGGTGTTTCTCGGGCTGGGCACCGGCGAGCGGCTCAACGAGCAGGCCGGCACCGGGCAGTGGGGCCGCTACACCGAGCGGCGTGACCGGCTGATCGAGGCCATTCAGCTGATCCGGCAACTGTTCACCGGCCAGCGGATCTCGTTCAGCGGACGCTACTTTCAGACCCAACAGCTCAAGCTCTACGACCGGCCCGACTCCCCGCCGCCGATCTTCGTGGCCGCCAGCGGCCCGAAAAGCACGCAGGTGGCCGGGCAGTACGGCGACGGCTGGATCACCCAGGCCGCCGATGTCACCAAAGCACCGCTGCTGGCCGCCCTGGCCCGGGGCGCGCAGACGTCCGGCCGCGACCCGGCCGCGGTGGATAAACGCGCCGAGATGTTCGCCGTGGTCGGCGATCACGACGAGATCACCCGCGCGGCCGAGTTGTGGCGGTTCACCGCCGGCGCGGTGGATCAACCCAATCCGGTCGAGATCCAGCGGGCCGCGCAGGTCAACCCGCTGGACAAGGTGATCGCCGGCTGGACCACCGGCACCGACCCGGCCCGGCATGTGGCCGCGGTGCAGGCCATACTGGATGCCGGCGCCACCCCGTTTGTGCACTTTCCGCAGCGCGACCCCACCGCCGCCATCGAGTTCTACCGCGACCACGTGCTCGGCCGGCTACGGTGACCGCCGCACCGGCAGGGCGGGCGGTGGTTCAGAACGTCGAGCTGCCCTGCGGGGATAGCACGAATCCGTGCCGCTCCCCCGTCGGGCCGCCTTCGATCTCGCAGGCCGTCATGGCTGCGTCGACTCCGCAGGTCCCGGACTGGGCCCCGGTCCCCTGTTTGGTCACCTTGCTGCCCGACGGAAGTGGCTTGTAGTCGTCCGGGTTGACGGTATAGGTATGCGGTTCGGTGCCCTCGTAACGTTGATAGGTCTCCTGCGCGGCTAGGTCGACGGTGCTGAATCTCGCCGGCGACATGTCGCCGCCCGTAACCAGGTTCTGCGATGTTCCGGGTAGCGAACCCCAGCACGAGACCGACATCCAGCCGCCTCGCACGTTTTTGATCATGCGGCATCGGTAACCGCCCGGGGTGCTGAACTGCACACCGCGGCCGTCCGAACCGTAGGTCGTGTAGGTCTCGAACGGCGCGGGATCCACCTGGACGTAGCTATTCAGATCCGGGAACTGCCCAGGGTCCCCCCACCCGGCGGGTGGCGAGACGACTACCACTGCCGCGAGCATCGCCGCGCCGCCCGCCAACCTTGCCATCCCAGCCATGAAGCGCACCGTACGCCCTCGGAGCGCTTGTCGCGGCGGAGTTGCCGTTATGTGCCGTCCGTCGCGTCGATCTCGTCGAACACCCGCTGGGCGACCCGGAACGCGGTGTTGGCGGCCGGCACCCCGCAGTAGATCGCGGCCTGCAACAACACTTCCTTGATCTCGTCGCGCGACAGGCCGTTGCGCAGCGCGCCCCGCAGATGTAGCGCGAGTTCCTCGGTGTGGCCGCAGGCGATCAGCGCAGTCAGGGTGATCATGGACCGGCTGCGCCGATCCAACCCGGGCCGGCCCCAGATCGCGCCCCAGGCGTATTCGGTGATGAAGGCCTGGAAATCGCCGGTGAAGTCGGTGGCATGCGTCGCCGCGCGGTCGACATGGTCGTCGCCGAGCACCGCACGGCGCACCGCCATGCCGCGGTCATAGGGGCTGTCCGTCATGGGTCCTCCGCTCGCGAGTGTTGCCTGCAGGCTACCGGCGACCGTCACGGCATGACCGCCAGAAAGATGTACGCGGCCAACAACACCAGATGCACCTCGCCCTGCAGCAAGGTGGCCCGACCGGGCACCACGGTCAGCACACTGACCGCTACCGTCAAGACCAGCAGCACCAGGTGGGTCGCGCTCAAGCCGAGCAGTAACGGGCCGCTCAGCCACAGCGACGCCAGCGCGATCGCCGGGATGGTCAACCCGATGCTGGCCATCGCGGATCCGTAGGCCAGGTTGAGGCTGGTCTGGATGCGCCCCCGCCGCGCGGCACGCGCCGCCGCCAGGGTCTCCGGCAGCAGCACCAGCGCGGCGATCACCACGCCGACAAACGACGGCGGGAATCCCACCGCCAGCACCGCGTCCTCGATCTGCGGTGATTCCACTTTGGCCAGGCCCACCACCGCGACCAGCGCGGTGAACAGCAGGAGCAGGCTGACCAGCACCGACCGCGTGCTCGGTGGCGCCGCATGCTGTTCATCGTGCGACACGGCGCCTTTCTCGGTGACCGGCAAAAAGATGGTGCGGTGCCGCACGGTTTGGGCGAAGACGAACAGCAGATAGAGCCCGAGCGAGGCGACGGCGGCGAAGGTGAGCTGTGCGGGGGCGAATTCCGGCCCCGGGTGGCTGGTGGTGAAGGTGGGCAGCACCAGGCTCAGCGTGGCCAGCGTGGTGACGGTGGCCAACGCCGCGCCACTGCCGTTGGCGTTGAACAACGGCACCCGGTGGCGCAGTGACCCGAGAAGCAAAGACAGGCCGACGATTCCGTTCGTGGTGATCATGACCGCGGCGAATACCGTGTCGCGGGCGAGGGTCGCCGCCTGCTGGCCGCCGGACACCATCAGGGTGACCACCAAGGCCACCTCGATGATCGTGACGGCGACGGCCAGCACCAGCGACCCGAACGGCTCGCCGACCCGGTGGGCGACCACTTCGGCGTGGTGCACCGCGGCCAGCACGGCGCCGGCCAGCAGGCCCGCGGCCACCACGGCCGTTACCGGCTCGATGTGGTGACCCCAGGTCCAGGCCAGCGCCGTGACCGCCAATAGCGGCACTACCGCGGTCCACGACGGCCGCTGCACCAGCTGCAATGTCACCCGCCCACCGGCCAGCGCGGAAGCATGCTGGGCCGCAACAAGAACCGTGCGTCGGCAAGGCGGCCGCCACCGCGCCCGGCCATCCCGGCCAACGGCATCATCGGCACGCCGGCCGGCGCCACCACCGGACCGACGGTCCCGGCGGCGCTGGGCACCGCCGCGGCGACCGGGCTGGCGGCGGGGGCGGCGGCGAACCAGGTCTGCGGCACCGACAACGCCCCGGCCGAGGTGGCCCGGGCCAAACCCGCCGACACCGCTCCCCCGCCGGCGGCGCTCACCCCGCGCGCCGTTGACCCGAGCACACCGCCCGCCGCTGCCGGAACCGCGGCGGCACTCACCACGCCGCTCCCGCGGTTCATGTTCCACGCCAGCGCCGCCGCCCCGGTCAGGAAGCTCAGCGTCGAGGCTGCGGTGCGCGCGTGCCCACTCAGCGCGGTCGCCTGCTCGCCCAGCGGATCCAACACCGACAAACCCGACGGGGAGGCCAGCGTCCGCAAAGTGTATGCGACGGTGGACATCAGCCGCGATCCGTTGGCCACCGCCTCGCCCGCCTGGGCGCCCTGCCCGGCCGGGTTGGTGGTCTCTGGCGGCGGGGTAAACGGGGTCACCTGCGCGGCTGCCGCGGAGGCCCCGGCGTAGCCGTACATCGCGGCCGCGTCCTGGGCCCACATCTCGCCGTAATGCGCCTCGGTGGCCGCGATCGCCGGTGTGTTCTGGCCCAAAACGTTGGTTGCCGCCAGCGACATCAACAAGCTGCGGTTGGCGGCGATCAACGGCGGCGGAACCGTCATCGCCCGCGCAGCCTCGTAGGCGCCCGCCGCGGCGCGGGCCTGGGTTGCGGCCTGTTCGGCCTGGGCGGCGGTGGCGTGCAGCCATCCCACATACGGTGCGGCCGCCCGCACCATGGAGGACGCGGCCGGGCCCCGCCACGGCCCGCCGGTCACGGCCGAAATGGTCGACTGGTAACCCGCTGCGGTGGTGTGCAGTTCGGCGGCGAGGGTGTCCCAGGTCACCGCGGCTGCCAGCATCGGCCCCGAACCGGGACCGGAATACATACGGGCGGAATTGATTTCCGGTGGCAATGCGCCGAAGTCCATCGCTGCAGCCCCCCTCAGCCGGTCGAGACGAGGTGGGCGGTGCTGGCCAGTCGGGACATGGCCGACGATGCGCCGAATGGTGTTGCAACAAAAAACATCAGATTCTCCCTGGAAGTGGATGTGGCCAACCGATCCATCGACTGGCGCAGTGCGCACGCGGCCGCGCAGACCGATTCAGGCGGGTGATGGATTAATCCCACGGCCGCCGCAGCGATGCGGCAGATACCGCGGGCGAGTGGTCACCGGCCGTTGTTCCCTCTGGACACAACAGCCTGGCGCTGACCGGTCAGACCCTGGCGATGCAGAACCGGGTCAGGAGTTCTCGACCCGCAGGGGAATTCGTGCACGCACCGGAACCAGCCAAGTCGGCTCGGTCCCAGCTCATGGACGCCAACGGCGGAAACCCGTGCCCCAGCGGTGACGAGCGCAACCGGGGCAGCGAGCGGTGTTGGGTGACGGTGCTGGATGCCTTCTCGGTTGTGGGCAACGCGTCGTCGTCAATGTCGGCGCCATCGACGTCGTCGGCGTTCAGCGACACCAGCATGGCGGACGGTGATACCGGCCCGGCCAGCTCGGAGCGCACCAGCCCGTATCCGATGAGCCCGATCAGCACGCAGATAGCGAGTGCGATGGCGCTGACAGACTGCGACGCTAGCGGTCTACGTCCATCACGAATCATCACAATGCCCGCAACTCTACCAACGGATCCTGTGGACCCGCACCCGCCCGTGTGAGCTTGTCAGGCTAAAGTCCAACTACCACTTGCGTTTTCCGTCGATCTATGAATTCTCTTTGAGAATCAGCCTGACATGCTCCAGCGTCTCGTCGATCAGCAGGTCTATCGCCCCGAAATACGTTGATGACGGCGGCTTCCCCACCAAGGAGGCGATCGCCCGCTGCTCGCCGAGGACATCGGTCGCGGCGAGGTTGCGCGCCATCGCCTCGGGGTGGATCTGCAGTCCGGCAAGCAGTTCGCCGCACTGCGATCCGGCGACGACGGTGCGCCGCGCCAGAGTGCGCAGGGTATCCCATTCGGCGTGCCAGGCGCCGTCGGGCCGCTCGTCGTTGGCCAGCGCGGCGGCGGTGTGCAGGGTCGCGGCCAGCGGCGGGGCGGCGATAGCGGCGCGGCGGATCAGGATGGATAGCACCGGGTTGTGTTTGTCCGGCATGGTGGAGGACCCACCGCCGCCGGGCTCGCTGAGTTCGCCGATCTCCGGGCGGGCCAACACCACCACGTCCGCGGCGATGCGCCCCCAGGCGTCGGTGCAGCCGAGTAGTGCGTCGGCGGCGGCGGTCACCGGGGTTCGGGTGGTGTGCCACGGCGGCCGGGCGTCCAGCCCCAAACTGGTTGCCGCGGCGCGCACCAGCCGCGCGCTGACCTCACCGGGATCACGCACCCCGGTCAGCGCGGCCAATTCGGTGATCGCCGCCCGTGTTCCGGCCGCACCGCCGATCTGGATGGGGGTGGCCAGCGCGGTGAGTTGACGATAGGCGTCGAGAAGGCCGCGCAGCCAGCCGGCGGCCTTGGCCCCGAAGGTGGTGGGCACCGCCGGCTGGGTCAGCGTCCGCGCCACCATCGGGGTGCCGCGATGCGTTGCGGTCAGTGTCGCCAGCACCGAAATCTGTTGGCTCAGCTGCGCTACCAGGAGATCCACTACGGATCGGGTAGCCAGCATCAGGGCGGTATCAACCACGTCCTGGCTGGTCAGGCCCCGGTGCAGCCACGCCGCGGCCGGAGCCGGGGCGCGCTCGCGCAGCAACCCGACTAACCCGAGGACCGGGTTCCCGCCGTCCTCGGCGCCGGCCGCCAAAAACTCGGCGTCGCGCGGCCCGACCAAGCAGGCCAGGTCCGCGCCCGCGCACACCGGCGGCACCACGCCGGCCTCGGCCAGCGCCGTCAACCAGGCGGACTCCACCGCGACCATCGCCGCCAGCAGCGCCGCATCGGTCATCAGCGCGCCGGCGCGCTGATCCCCCGGCCACAACAAATTCATGGCCGGTCACCGCGATACTCGAGGAAGACCGTCTCCTCCGGCCCCTGCAGGTGGATATCGAAGCGGTAGCCACCCGAATCCGTTTGGCACAGCAGGGTTTCCCGACGGGCGCTGTCCAGCCCGGCCAGCAGCGGCTCGCCGTCCGGGTCGGCTCCCGGTAGGTAGGCGCGGGTGAACAGGCGGTTCAGCAGTCCGCGGGCGAAGACGGTGATCGCGAAAAACGGGGGCCGCCCGGCCGTCGTCGGCCCCGGTGTCAGCGTGCTGAATCGGTAGTGGCCCGCGGTGTCGGTGGCGCAGCGGCCCCAGCCGGTGAAGGTGTCGTCGTCGCGGCGCAGTGAGCCGGGCCGCTGCACGATGCTGCCGGCGGGGTCGGGTTGCCACAGTTCGAGCAGCGCATCGGGGACGCCGTCGCCGGCGCCGTCGTAGACCGTGCCGTGCAACCGGATGGCGTCGCGGTGCGCGTCGCCGATCAGCCGGTGGTCGCCGGGATAGGGCAGCGCGCAATGAAAGAACGGGCCCACCGTCTGGCCCGGAGTCACGACGAACTCAGCCATGCTCGGTCCAGGTCCGCTGATTGCCGGACAGCACGATGTCCCAGCGGTAGCCGGTCGCGTATTCGGGCTGGGTCAGGTCGTGGTCGTAGACCGCGACCAGCCGAGCGCGGGCGGCCGGGTCGACGATGGACTGGTAGATCGGGTCCAACCCGAACAGCGGGTCGCCGGGAAAGTACATCTGGGTGACCAGGCGTTGGGTGAACGCGGTCCCGAACACCGAGAAATGGATGTGCGCGGGCCGCCAGGCATTGTGGTGGTTGCGCCACGGGTACGGGCCGGGCTTGATGGTGAGGAAGCGGTAGCTGCCGTCCGGCCCGGTCAGGCAGCGGCCGGTGCCGGTGAAGTTGGGGTCCAGGGGCGCCGGGTGCTGGTCGCGGGCATGCCGGTAGCGACCCGCCGCGTTGGCCTGCCAGATCTCGACCAGTTGGCCGACGACCGGCCGGCCCGCCCCGTCCAGGACCCGGCCGGTCACGATGATGCGCTCCCCGATCGGCTCACCCGCCCTCCCGGCGGTCAGGTCGGCGTCGAGCGGGTCGACGTCAGTGTCGCCGAAACACGGTGCCCAACGTTCGATCTCCGCCGGATCCACCGGCTGCAACGGCCGCCGGGGATGCCGCCACCGGCTGCTGCGATACGGCGGGTAATCCAGCCGCGGCTGGGTCTCCACACCGCCGCGCGGGTAGTCCGCGGCGATGCGGGCGATCTCCGTAGTGATCTCCCGCTGGGACGCCGACGACTCGGGTGCGGCCCTCACCCGACTGACGCTAACCGATTTCAGCCGCGGTAGACGGTGGCGACCCACGGTTGCGAGCAGAACCGCTGCTGCGCGGTGCCGGGGTCGATGCCGGCAGCCCGCAGCGCGGCACCCTGGTCACCGCTGCTCAGCGCGCACAGCGTGTTGCCGTTGCGCACCCAGTCGGGTCGGTCAGCGGGCGGCCGGTCGGCGGCGACCGCCATCTCGAGCACCGCGACCTCGGTCAGCGTGTTGTTCGCCCACCGATACAGCGTGACGCCGCCCGACATCGCGCTGGCGTGCGCGTAGTTGCCGAAGAAGCCCTCCGGGGTGCGGTAGAACAGCCGCTTGCCGAATAGGTCACCGGCACGGACGAATTGCTGGGTTTGGTCGGCCAACCGCCATACCGCCATGGGCTCACCGCCGCTGCCGCCCCGGCCGGTGACCACCAGCAGCTCGGGGATGCCGTCGTCGTCGATGTCCTGCAGCAGCGGGACCACCCCGGTCTCCCCGATCGCGTCGGTGGGTTCCCGGAACGCTTGGCCCGCGGCACCGTCGCGGCGCACCACGAACGACCACGCCGGATCGCTGGTCACCTCCAGGTTCAGGTGGGCATTGACCCGCAGCACACAGCGGACGTGCTGATCGGCCAGCCTGGTGCCGTAGGACAGGTCGACGCGATCACAAGGCGGGTTCGGCGCGGCTCCCGCCGCCGGCGCCCAACCGAGCGGCACCAGCAGCGCCACCAGCCCTACCGCCGCAGCGCGGACCCAGCCCGTTCCGACCGTGCCGTCCCGCATTAGGCGCCCCATGCCGGCCCGACCGGATCCGGGGTGCGCGGTTCGAGCGTGCCCACCACCCAGCGGGCCGGTTGGGCCTGCTCGGCCCAGCCCGGCGGTCGCGTCACCCACCAGTAGGCCAGCAGCTCGCTCGGGCCGAACGCCGCGAAAGCGACCACCAGCGACATGATGACGAATTTGTGCAGCCCGCCGGTCATGGTCGCCCCTTACCTGTCGAAACCGTCGCGATTAACGACTAACTGTAGCACTATTTCCGTAGCATTAGTACATCTTTGGCGTTTGCGTTGACCTTGCGGCGCCGCGGGAGCATTCTCTTAGTAGAGGAATACATCTCTGCTAACCAGACAAATGTGCTTGGGGAGCCCGGTGACCGACCACAGCAGCGTCTTCGCCGATGTCCGGCGCGGGATGATCCCCGCCCACATCTACAACGACGCCGAGATCTTCGCGCTGGAAAAGGAGCGGCTGTTCAGCCGGGCGTGGGTGTTCGTCGCGCACGAATCGGAGATCCCGCACAACGGTGACTACGTGGTGCGCCGGGTGCTCGACGATTCGTTCATCATCACCCGGGACTCCGAGGGCGTGGTGCGGGCCATGTTCAATATGTGCCTGCACCGGGGCATGCAGGTGTGTCGGGCCGAGCTGGGCAATGCGTCGAACTTCCGCTGCCCCTATCACGGCTGGACCTACCGCAACGACGGCCGGATCACCGGGCTGCCGTTTCACCGGGAGGCCTACGGCGGCGACGCGGGGTTCGCCAAAACCGGGCAGTCCCTGTTACCCGCACCGAATCTGGGCAGCTACAACGGGTTGCTGTTCATCAGTTTGGATCCGCACGCCGAGCCGCTGGCCGACTACCTAGGCGACTTCCGGTTCTACCTGGACTTCTACACCAACCAGAGCCCGCACGGCCTGGAGGTGCGCGGCCCGCAGCGCTGGCGGATCAACGCGAACTGGAAGATCGGCGCGGAGAATTTCGCCGGGGACATGTACCACACCCCGCACACCCACACCTCGGTCGTCGAGATCGGGCTGTTCCGGGAACCCAAGGCGCAAAAACGCAAGGACGGGGCCACCTACTGGGCCGGCAAGGGCGGCGGCACCACCTACAAGCTGCCGCCGGGCACGTTCGCCGAGCGGATGCGCTACGTCGGCTACCCCGACGAGATGATCGCCCGCGCCGAACAGGTCTGGACCCGGGAGCAGCAACGGGTGGTCGGCGAGGACGGGTTCATGGTGTCGGCGGCGTCGTGCTTTCCGAACCTGAGCTTCGTGCACAACTGGCCCAAGGTCGAAGACGGCCACGATGTGTTGCCGTTCATCTCGATTCGGCAATGGCAGCCGATCAGTCACAACCAGACCGAGGTGTGTTCGTGGTTCGCCGTCGACGCCGCCGCGCCGGCGGAGTTCAAGCAGAAGTCGTATCGGGCGTATCTAATGTGTTTCGGGTCGACCGGCATGTTCGAGCAGGACGACGTGGAGAACTGGGTGTCGTTGACCAACACCGCCGGCGGGACGATGGCGCGGCGGCTGTTGCTCAACAGCCGGATGGGTCTGCTCGCCGATGACCGACCGGTCGTCGACCCGTTGCCGGCCGAGGCGTTTCACGGGCCCGGATACGCCCAAGTCGGCTACAACGAACACAACCAGCGCGCCCTGCTGCGGCTGTGGGCCGACCACCTGGAGACGACGTGAAACCGTTGCCGTTCAACGATCCCCGGCACCTGCAGGCGCACCAGTTCCTGGTCGATGAGGCCTATCTGCTGGATGCCCAACACTACGAGGCCTGGCTGGACACGCTGACCGACGACATCCGCTACCTGATGCCGGTGCGGGTCACCACCGCGCTGGGCGCCGGGTTCGACACCGCACCCGGGATGGCGCATTTCGACGAGAACAAGTATTCGCTGCAGCGCCGGGTGGCGCGGTTCGCCACCGAACATGCCTGGACCGAGGATCCGCCGTCGCGGCTGCGGCACTTCATCACCAACGTGCGCAGCTTCGCCGGCGCGGACCCCGACGAACTGCAGGTGCAATCGGCCGAGCTGCTGTTCCGCAGCCGCGGCGACGTCAACGAAGCCGCCCTGGTGTCCTGCGGCCGCGACGACGTGTTGCGCCGCGACGGCGACCGCTGGAAGTTGGCGCGGCGCACCATCACCGTCGACGAGTCGGTGTTGCGGATGCAGAACCTGGCGGTGTTCCTGTGAACGACGACCTGGCCGGGCTGCTCGACGGTACGGTGGGCGAACCGCTCACCGTCGCCAACGAATTCGCCGAGGTTCAGCTCCGCCGCGTCGACACCCGCAACGGGTCGCGGCTGCTGATCACCGCCCCCAAATCCGGGCGATGGATCAGCCTGGATGCGTTGGAGGTGGAGGCATTGACCCGGCAGAATCCGCGCACCCTGGCGGCGATGGTCGGCACCGGCGACGGTCCGCTGCTGCCCGATGATGCCGACGACGGAGCGGCGCCGTGACCGGGTGGCTGGACGGCAAGCGGGCGCTGATCGTCGGCGCCGGATCGGGCATCGGGCGCGCCGTCGTCGACGCCTTCCGCGCCGAAGGCGCCCAGGTGGCGGTGCTGGAGCGGGACCCGGACAAATGCGCGGCGCTGCGCGGTGAGCTGCCGGACCTGCCGGTGGTGGCCGGCGACGCCACCACCCGCGACGCCAACGAGCGGGCGGTCACGGCGACCGTCGACGCCTACGGCGGCCTGGACACCCTGGTCAGCTGCGTCGGCGTGTTCGACTTCTACCGCGGCCTCACCGACCTCGACGCCGACGAGCTTCCCGGCGCGTTCGACGAGATGTTTCACACCAATGTGCTCAGCCACCTGCAGTCGGTGAAGGCGGCGTTGCCCGCGCTGCAGGCCCAGGACGCGGCCTCGATCGTGCTGACCGAGTCGGCGTCGTCGTTTTATCCGGGCCGCGGCGGGACGCTGTATGTGGCGTCGAAGTTCGCGGTCCGCGGGCTGGTGGCCACGCTGGCACACGAACTCGCGCCACGAATCCGGGTCAACGGGGTGGCGCCGGGCGGCACGCTGCACACCGATCTGCGGGGCCTGCGCAGCCTGGGGCTGGCCGACACCCGCCTGGATGACGCCCCGGACCGCGCCCAAGAGCTGGCCGCGCGGACGCCGCTGCAGGTGGCGCTGTCCGGGGCGGATCACGCCTGGAGCTACGTGTATTTCGCGTCCGACCGGTCCCGCGGCATCACCGGCGACAGCGCCCACCCCGACGGCGGCTTCGGACTGGGTGCGCACCCATGACGCGCGCCGGCGACGACGACGCGGCGCCGACAACGCTCGCAGCAGAGCGCGCGCTGGTCGCGACGGGGTGCCGGGTGGCGGCCGCGCGCGGGTTGGTCGACGGCATCCTGGGTCATCTCAGCCTGCGCGTCGACGACGACCGGCTGCTGATCCGCTGCCGCAGCGACGACGACGCCGGGGTGGCGTTCACCCGCGCCGCCGACATCCGGTTGATCCGCCTGGACGGCTCCCCCGGCGCCGCCGGCGAACTCGACGGCTACCGCGTGCCCAACGAGCTGCCCATCCACGTCGAAACGCTGCGGGCCGATCCGGGCCGCCGGGCCGTCGCCCATCTGCACCCGCCGGCCGTCGTCGCCGCCGATCTGGCCGGCATCGCCCTGCGCCCGATCTACGGGGCCTACGACATCCCGGGGGCGGGGCTGGCCCGCGGCGGGGTGCCGGTTTATCCGCGGGCGGTGCTGATCCGCACCACCGAGCTGGCCGAGGAGATGGTCGCGGCGATGCGCGGGCGGCCGGTGGTGATCTGCCGCGGGCACGGCATCGTCAGCGCCGCGACCAGCGTGCAGCACGCGGTGCTGCAGGCGATCAGCCTCGACCGGTTGGCCCAGCTGTCATTGCGGGTGCGCGCCGCCGGTGGGACGCTGCGCGAGATCGACGAGGCCGACTGGGCGGACCTGCCGGACCTGGGCGCGGGGTTCGCCGTCGACGCGGCCTGGCGCCATGAGGTCGCGCGGGCTCAGCCGAGCTGAGCGGCCGAGCTCACCGCCGAGCGGTGCGCAGGGCGAGCATGATCTGAGCGGAAAGTTCGGGATCGGTCAACAGCTGGTCGACCAACGCGCTGAGCACCTCTTGCCCGGTGACCCGGGTGACCCCCAGGCGGGAGGCCGCGTCGAGCTGCCAACTGTCCAGGGCGCGGTGTGTCTCCCGCGAGATGTCGACGGTGCGTCGGGTCCGCCGCTCGCTGGGTTGTCCGATGCCGATGGGCTGGGTCATCGCCGCCCCGGCCGGCGGCCTGGCCCCAGGCGCGGCGGCGGGTGGGATGCGGAGTCGGTCCGCGTCCCGCGGGAACGGGTTGATGGCGGCGCTCAATGTGGTGACCTTCTTCTCGCCTGGTGAAACGCTCTATCAGTAGATCCGAGTGTCAGTATGTCCGTAGTTCAGCCGGTATGCAACGGCGTTACGGCGGGCATGCCCTGAGGGTAACGGTCCGCATCCGCGATGAACGGACGGACACCCCGATGCCGGCGAAGCGGCACTGAGTTTTCCGGTGGGTCCGCCGCGGCGGCATTGCGGCGCCCGAATTTTGTCCCCCGCGATATCGCCCGCCCCTGGTTGGCACCACTCGCAGCGCAGGTCAGCCAAGGCCAGGGCCCCGCGTCGTGGTCGGCCGACCACGACGAGATCGGACACTTCATTTTGCCCAGCGAAAAACACCATTTCTGGAGCCGTGCAAATATCCTCGAATTGGAATTGTAACCAGATTATTTTGGATTGCTGCAGCAATTATCCAAACACGGCCATAGTGGCACCTGCGCCGCGGTCGGCCGACGCCCGGACGCGGAGTTACTGAACTACGGAAATGCTCGGGTACGTAGCCGCACAAAGCGTCTCTACCTGTAGCGTTGCATCTACTGAACTACTGCGAAGGGCAACGGCGGAGGCGCCGCAACCGCCGCGCAGCTGGCCGACCGGACCGGGGGCTCCGCTGCACGCACCGCTTGGGACAACAATTCCACGAGGTTGCTACCGTCGAATTGATAGATAGATCACACACCCGGCTGAAAACTTTTGCGAAGCATTGTCGTCGGGTTAATATCGTCGCCGTAAGGACGCAGTTATCCGACTTGTGATCAACAAACAACCGATACGAAGGAGGGTGTCATGTCGATCTCGGTGAGGTCAGCACGCCGCACGGCTGCTGGCGCGGTCGGTGCCGCCGCAGTCGCCGGTGCGATGCTATTCGGTGCGGTGCCGGCGGCGCAGGCCGCCCCGGCCGTCCAAGACAACCAGGTCGCCGCCGCGGGCTGGCACAACGCGCCGATGCCGGACCACCACTGGCATCACCACCACCACTTCTGGCGGCACTGGTGGTGGTGGTGGTGATGTGGCGCTGACCTAGGCCGGCCTAGGTCAAGGTCATGCGACCCGCGAAAGTTCCCGGTGAGCACCCGATCCGCCCGATGCGGATCGGGTGCTCATCTCGCGGTGTCGGGCAGGGTTCGGACTACACCACCATCAACCAGGAGATCTGATGACTTCCCCGCGACGTACCACCCGTCACGCCGTTTCGTTGCTGATCGCCGTCGGCGTCGGCGTCACCCTCGCCGCCTGCGGCGATTCCACCGAAAGCGCGCCCGCCGACTCGTCGACGCAGCCGCAGCCATCGTCCCCCGCGGCCACCTCGGCAGCGCCCGCCGCCGTCGACTACGACATCGCCCGGGTCGACAGCGTCAAGGACGCCTTCCCGGCGGGTTTCAATCCCCAGGCCGAGCCGGCGAAAACCTTGTCCCAAGCCGACATCGACGGCTCCGGCATCAACGCCTTCACCGGCGCCCAGGTTGATCCGCCGCAATGCCGCGCGCTGATCATCCCGCCCTACGCCGAGCCGTCGGTGGGCGCCCAGGCCGCCGGCATCCGCGGGGAGGGCGACCAAGGCAACATCGACGTCGTCGCGTTGAAGCTGCCCCAGCCCATCAAGGCCACCCCGGTTCCCGCGGGCTGCGACCAGGTGAAGTTGTCCGGCTCCCCGGAGGCGAGCGGAACGGCCCAACCCGTGCCGGCGCCCGCCATCGCCGGTGTCACCACCAGCGCGGCCAAGCTCACCGTCGATTCCGGCGACGACCCCGATTACGTCTACAGCGCGGCGCTCGACGATCGCACCACGGTCGTCGTGATGGGCGGCACCGACCCTGACCTCAACCCCGAACAGGTCATGTCCGACCTGTTGGTCAAGGCGGTCGCCGCGGTGCGGGGCCAGTAGGAATCGCGGGGGGGGGGGCCGCGGTTCAGCCGAGTTGATCCCCGATCTCGGTGGCCGCCGCCACCAACACCTCCGCCACCCCGGGGTACTGGGCTTCGCTGAGCCGGTGGACCGGGGCGGCGGCGTTAACGGCGAGCCGCAGCCCGGGCGCGCGGGTCGGGATCGCCACCGCGACCGAGGCGACGCCGTCCTCGCTTTCTTCGCGGTTTGTGGCGTAACCCTGTGCCCGGACTTTCGAAAGCTCGTCGAACAGTTGCGATCTGCTGCCGATCGAATGCTCCGTGACGCGCTGCAGCTCCTCGCCGGGCAGCAGCCGGTGCAGCTCCGGCTCGGGCAGTTGAGCCAACATGGCCTTGCCGGTGGACGTGCAGTGCGCAGGCAGGCTGCGACCCAGCCGGGAGGCCACCCGCACCGCGGCCGGGCCTTCGACCGCGGCGATGAAGCGCACGCTGGCGCCGTCGAGCACCCCGATGTGCGCGGTTTCGCGCAGCCGGTCACTGATGTCGCGCAGCACCGGCGCCGCGACCCGCGGGATGTCGAGCCGGCCGAACACCGCGAACGCGACCCCGGTCAGCGCCGGACCGGGTCGATACGCCTTCGACACCGGGTCCTGGCGGACAAAGCCGCGGTAGGCCAACATCGCCAACAACCGGTGCGCGGTCGACGACGCCACCCCCAGATACCGGGTGGCCTCGGTGAGCCGGATCTCGGGTTGTTCGCCGAGCAGCAACAGCAGCTTCAGCGCATTGTCGACCGACTCGATCGGGTACTGCGGCACAGGCGGGTCGGCGCTCTGCATACCCGAGACGCTACCTGGCTTAAGCCCTTGCGCACCGGTACTCACCGCGTTCGGAGGTCAGCATGGTCAGGTCGAACTACGTAGGGTGAAGCCATGGCCGACGACACCGATGTCCCCCGGGTGGTGAGCGCAAGCCGCGAGATCGCCGCGGCCGCCGATCGCATCTTCGAGCTGATTGCCGATCCCGCGCAACAACCGCGCTGGGACGGCAACGACAACCTCGCCGAAGCCGAAGCGGGACAGCGGGTTCGCGGTGTCGGCGATGTTTTCAGGATGCGGCTGACCCTGGGCAGCATCCGGGAGAACCACGTAGTGGAGTTCGACGAGGCCCGCCGGATCGCTTGGCGACCGTCGGAACCGGGTCGCCGCCCGCCGGGGCACCTGTGGCGCTGGGAACTCGACCCCATCGACGCCACCCACACCCGGGTCACGCACACCTACGACTGGTCGCAGTTGACCGACCGAAACCGGCTCCCCCGCGCCCGTGACACTACCGCCGACCGGCTGCGCGCCTCACTGGATCGGCTCGCCGACATCGCCGAACACGGCTGAGCCGCAACGGCGCCCGTCAGCCGTCGTCGCCCGGTGGGGGTTCCTCGATGTCGGTCGCCCAGCTGCTCGGCATCATCGGCATCCGCGGGCCGCTCTCGAGCGAATCGTCGGTCAGCGTGGTTAATCCGGCCGCGTGCTCGGCGCCGGCCTTGTGGGCGGTGCCGGCGAACCCCAGGGTTCCCGCGCCCTGAGCCGAGGCGGTCACCGCGGCCACCCGCTCGCCGCCGCCCGCGGATGCATCCAGGTATTCGTAGCGGTGCCCGAGATCGGTCAGGCCGGTCCGGCGCCGACGCCGCCGGGCCTGTTTGGCCGCGGAAGCCGCGGCCGCCGCCGCAGCGGATTCCGGTTCCGACGCCCTTGCCTTGAT
>NZ_MLQM01000013.1:0-52026 GCF_001854525.1 Mycobacterium talmoniae | reverse complement strand
CCGAACTGACCCCGGACGCGGCCGTGCGCGGCGCCCGCGCCCTGGACGCCGCCGAGGCCAACCGGGCGGCCGCCGAACTCGAGACCGCGGGCGAGCTGCTGGCCACCGCGGACCTTGCACCGCTGAACGACCTGCAGCGCGCTCGGCTGGCGCGCACCCGGGCGCAGCTGGCTTTCACCCGCGGCCGCAGCACCGGCCAGGCGCCCGCGCTGATCGAGTCGGTTCACCAATTTTTCGGTGCCGCAGCTTCTTTGGAGTCTCTTGCGCCGGCGATGGCGCAGGAGACGCTGCTGGAAGCGGTCAGCGCGGCGATGTACGCCGGCCGGCTGTTCGGGACCGGGGTGCGCGACCACGTCGCGGCGGCGCTAGCGGCCGGCCCGGATGCGGACCCGAGCCGGCCGACCGACCTGCTGCTGCGGGGTTTGACCACCCGCATCAGCGCAGGGTGTGCCGCTGGGGTGGCGCCACTGCGGACGGCCGTCGCGGCAATCACACCCGAAACGTGGTCGTGGCAGGCGTTTCCCATCGCGCACGAGGCCGCGGTGCACGATCTGTGGGACGACGAATCCTGGCACCGGATCGCTACTGCCGCGGTGCGGGTCGCTACCGACACCGGTGCGCTGGCGATGCTGCCGATGGCGCTGACCACCCGGGCCGGGGTGCACGTGCAGGCCGGCGAGTTCGCGTCCGCGCGGGCGCTGATCGCCGACGCCGGGGCGATCTCGGCGGCCGCCGGCCACACACCGGTGCGGTATCACGAGCTGGCGTTGGCGGCCTGGGCGGGCGACGAAGCCGAGGCGACGGTGTTGGTCGAGGCCGCCGTTCGGGACGGCGCCGCCCGCGGGGAAGGGCGGGTGACCGCCCTGGCGGGGTATGCCACCGGGGTGCTGCACAACGGCCGGGGCCACTATCCGGTCGCGCTGGACGCGCTGCGCCGCGCCTGCGAGTACGAGGATCTGGGCTTGTACGGGTGGAACCTGGTGGAGCTGGTGGAGGCCGCGACCCGGTCCGGGGACCATTCGACCGCCGCCGACGCCGTCGCGCAGCTCGAGGAGCGCACCGCGGCCGCCGGCACCGACTGGGCGCTCGGGGTGCGGGCCCGCTGCCGGGCTCTGCTCAGCGACGGAAACGACGCCGAGGCCGGCTACGTCGAAGCGATCGAGCGGCTGGGTCGTACCCGCATCGTCGTGCAGCTGGCCCGTACCCACCTGCTGTACGGGGAGTGGCTGCGCCGGGAGCACCGCCGCGCCGACGCGCGGGTGCAGCTGCGGACCGCGCACGAGGCGTTCACCCGGATCGGCGCGCAGGCGTTCGCCGAGCGCACCCGCCGCGAGCTGCAGGCCACCGGGGAGAAGACCGGCAAGCGGCCGTCGTCCGCGGGTGACGCGCTGACCCCGCAGGAGCGGCAGATCGCCGAATTGGCCGGAGCGGGCCTGACCAACGTCGAGATCGGCGCGCAGCTGTTCATCAGCGCCCACACCGTCGAATGGCATCTGCGCAAGGTGTTCGCCAAGCTGGCGATCCGGTCGCGCCGGGAACTGCGCACCGCGTCCCTGGGCTGAGCCCGTAGCAGACCACGGACTTTCCGGGGTTCGATTGCGGCCACCGGGGTGCCAGGGTTGTCCCATCACCACTACGACTGGGAGGCAGGCAATGAAAATCACCGTGATGGGCGCCAGCGGGCAGATCGGGTCCAAGGTGGTGGCGCTGCTGGGCGCCGCCGGGCATGAGACGGTCGCCGCCTCGCGCAACTCGGGGGCCGACGTGCTCACCGGTGACGGTCTGGCCGAGGCGCTGGCCGGTGCCGACGTGCTGGTCGACGTGGTCAACTCCCCGAACTTCGACGACGACCCGGTGCTGGACTTCTTCACCAAGTCCACCACCAACCTGGTGGCCGCGGCCAAGGCCGCCGACGTGGGCCACTACGTGGCGCTGTCCATCGTGGGCTGCGACGGCCTGCCCGACAGCGGATACATGCGCGCCAAGGTCGCCCAGGAGCGGATCATCGCCGAATCCGGGCTGCCCTACACGATCGTGCGCGCCACCCAGTTCCACGAGTTCGCCGACGGCATCACCGCATCGCTGACCGTCGACGGGACCGTGCGGGCACCCGAGGGGCTGATCCAGCCGATCGCCGGCGCCGAGGTGGCCGCCGAGGTGGCCCGCGCCGCCCAGGCCGCTCCGGTCGACGGCATCGTCAACATCGGCGGCCCGGAGAAGATGACCTTCGCCGAGCTGGCCGAGTTGGTTCTGGCGCACCGCGGCGAGAGCCTGCCGATCGCCGTCGACCCGTCGGCCGTCTACTTCGGCACCAAGGTCGGCGACGCCGGCCTGGTCACCGGCGAGGGCGCCGTGCTGGCCAAAACCCGCCTGGCCGACTGGCTGGCCGCGCAGTGACCGAACTGCACGGCCAGACCGCGTTGGTCACCGGGGGCACCGCCGGCATCGGGTTCGAGTCCGCCCGGCTGCTGGCGCGGCACGGCGCCGCGGTGATCATCACCGGTCGTTGCCGTGACCGCGGCGCCGCGGCGGTCGCCGAACTCGGCGCCCGGGTGCGGTTTGTCGCCGCCGACCTGGCCGACCTGGAGTCGGTGAAATCCCTTGCGCAGCAATGCGGGGAGGTCGACATCGTGGTGAACAACGCCGCCGCCTTTCCTGGGGCCCTGACCGTCGAGCAGGACGTCGCGTCGTTCGAGTCGACCTTCGACACCAACGTGCGCGGCGCCTACTTCCTGGTCGCCGCGCTGGTGCCCGGCATGCTGCGGCGCGGACGGGGCAGCATCGTCAACGTCACCACCATGGCCGCCTTCAAAGGCATTCCCGGCGCGTCGAGTTACAGCGCGTCGAAGGCCGCGCTGGAATCGCTGACCCGCACCTGGGCCGCCGAATTCGGGCCGCACGGCGTGCGGGTGAACAGCGTCGCACCCGGACCGACCGCCACCGCGGGGGTGGCCGCCGAATGGGGTGACACCAACGACGAACTCGGCCGGGCGCTGCCGCTGGGCCGCACCGCCGATCCGGCCGAGATCGCGCAGGCGGTGCTGTTTTTGGCCTCGCCGCGATCGAGCTTCATCACCGGCTCGACCCTGCACGCCGACGGCGGCGGCGCCGCCGCCTGACCGTTCCGCTTTCCCGCACGAGCAGACGCAGAATCGCATTCGCGGGGGTTCCCGCATGCGATTCTGCGTCTGCTCGGCCACTATTCACCCACCCGTCACGCGGTGATTGCCGTCGCGCCCAACGGCTGCGTCACCGTGCTGGCTATGAGCACTGGTTCTGTACTCATCGCCGCCGATCCCACCCCCTCCACCGACACCCCGCGTTACTCGCTGCTGCTGTCCACCGACCCCGCGTTGATCGAGGCCGCGCAGCGGCTGCGCTACGAGGTGTTCAGCACCGAGCCGGGCTTTGCCCTGACCGACACCGCCGACGGCGTCGACGCCGACCGGTTCGACGAGTACTGCGATCACCTTTTGGTCCGTGACGACAGCACCGGGGCCCTGGTCGGCTGCTACCGGATGCTGCCCCCGACCGGCGCGGTCGCCGCCGGCGGGCTTTACACCGCAACCGAATTCGACGTCACCGCACTGGACCCGCTGCGCCCGTCGCTGGTCGAGATGGGCCGCGCGGTGGTGCGGACCGGCCACCGCAACGGCGCGGTGGTGCTGCTGATGTGGGCCGGCATCCTGGCCTACCTGGACCGGTGCGGCTACGACTACGTCACTGGCTGCGTGTCGGTCCCGGTCTACGGCGACGGCCCGCCGGGCAGCCAGCTGCGCGGGATCCGCGACTTCGTGCAGCGCCGCCACGCGTCGCCCTACCGGCTGACGCCCTACCGGCCGGTGCGCATCGACGGGCGCAGCCTCGACGACATCGCGGCGCCGCCGCGCCCGGTGCTGCCGCCGTTGCTGCGCGGCTACCTGCGGCTGGGCGCCCGGATCTGCGGGGAACCGGCCCACGACCCGGCATTCGGGGTGGGCGACTTCCCGGCGCTGCTGGCCAAGAGCGACGCCGACACCCGGTATCTGCGCCGGCTGCGGTCGGTGGCCGCGGCCGCCGATATCGCCGCCCCGGCGATATGAGCCCGGCGCTGGACCACCCGTGGCTGCCGCGCGCGACCTGCACCACGACCGGCTGCGTGTGCACCGGCGCCGACCGGTCGACCCCGCTGGTGGTGGCGGCCCGGATCGCGCTGGCGGTGCTGCTGGTGCCGGTGCTGCCGCTGCTGGCGGTGCCGATGCCGGGCCGCGCCCGGCTGCAGCGCGGCTGCTGCCGGGCGGTGCTGCGCTGTTTCGGGGTCCGAATCGCGGTGTCGGGTGGGCCGATTCGCAATCTGCGGGGTGTGCTGGTGGTCAGCGGGCACGTGTCCTGGCTGGACGTCTTCGTCATCGGCGCGGTGTTGCCCGGCTCCTTTGTGGCCCGGGCCGATCTGCTCAGCTGGCCCGCGCTGGGGCCGCTGGCCCGGCTGATGCGGATCATCCCGATCGAGCGGGCCAGCCTGCGGCGGCTGCCGGGTGTGGTCGCTCTGGTGGCGGCCCGGCTGCGGGCCGGGCGCACCGTGGTGGCGTTCCCGGAGGGCACCACCTGGTGCGGGCGCGCCGCGGGCCGGTTCTATCCGGCGATGTTTCAGGCCGCCGTCGACGCGGCCCGGCCGGTGCAGCCGTTGCGGCTGAGCTATCACCACACCGACGGTTCGCTCTCGACGCTGCCGGCCTACGTCGGCGATGACACGCTCGGAGCCTCGATGCGCCGGCTGATCGTCGCGCGGCGCACCGTGGCGCGGGTGCACGTCGCGTCGCTGCAGCTGCCGGGCGCCGATCGCCGCGACCTGGCCGGGCGCTGCCAGGCCGCGGTGCGCGACGATCGAGGGCATGGACACTCAGCGCGAGCGGATGCTGCACGGGGAGTGGTACCGGCCTGACGACCCGGATCTGGTCGCCAGCCGCGCCGCATGCCAACGGGTCCTGGAGACGTTCAACGCCACCGGCGCCGAGGAGGAGCAGCGCCGCCACCAGCTGCTCGCCGACCTGCTCGGGTCGCTGGGGGCCGGGACGTCGGTCCTGCCGCGCTTGCAGTGCGACTACGGGACCTACATCCACCTCGGCGCCCACAGCTTCATCAACTACGACGCGATCCTGCTGGACTGCGCGCCGATCCGCATCGGCGACCACGTGCAGATCGGCCCGCGCGCGCAGCTGCTCACCGCCCTGCACCCCATCGACGACCACGACGCCCGACGCCACGGGTGGGAGTCGGCGTCGCCGATCACGATCGGCGACAACGCCTGGCTGGGCGGGGGAGTGATCGTGTGCCCCGGGGTGCGCATCGGCGACAACGCGGTGATCGGGGCGGGCAGCGTGGTCACCCGGGATGTGCCGGCGTCGGTGCTGGCCGTCGGCAACCCGTGCCGGGTGATCCGGGCGCTTCCGTAGCGACCATCGGCCCAGGTGGGGCCCGCGAGCTGCGCCGGTATCCTAGGCAGGTCATGGTCTACCTGGATCACGCTGCCACCACCCCGATGCACCCCGAAGCCATCGAGGCGATGACGGCCGCGCTGGGGACCGTCGGTAATGCGTCCTCCCTGCACACCGCCGGGCGGGCGGCGCGGCGCCGGATGGAGGAATCCCGCGAGACCATCGCGGCCCTGCTGGGGGCGCGCCCCTCGGAGGTGATCTTCACCGCGGGCGGCACCGAAAGCGACAACCTGGCCGTCAAGGGCATCTACTGGGCCCGCCGCGACGCCGACCCGCGGCGGCGTCGCATCGTCACCACCGCGGTCGAACACCACGCGGTGCTCGACGCGGTGACCTGGCTCGTCGAGCACGAAGGCGCCGAGGTGACCTGGCTGCCCAACGCCGCCGACGGGTCGGTGTCCCCGGCCGCGCTGCGGGCGGTGCTGCAGGACAACGACGACGTCGCGCTGGTGACGGTGATGTGGGCCAACAACGAGGTGGGCACCGTGCTGCCGATCCCCGAACTCGCCGCGGTCGCCGCCGAGTTCGCCATTCCGATGCACACCGACGCCGTGCAGGCGGTGGGCCAGCTGCCGGTGTCGTTCGCCGCCAGCGGCTGCGCGGCGCTGAGCGTGACCGCACACAAGTTCGGCGGCCCGCCCGGCGTGGGCGCCCTGTTGCTGCGCCGCGACGTCGCCTGCGTGCCGTTATCCCACGGCGGCGGTCAGGAACGCGACATCCGTTCCGGCACACCCGATGTCGCCGGTGCCGTCGGAATGGCCGCGGCGCTGCGGGTCGCGGTGGACGCCCTGGAGGTCAACGGGGCGCGGCTGCGCGGGCTGCGGGACCGGCTCATCGACGGGGTGCTGAGCCAGATCGACGACACCGTGCTCAACGGTGCCCGCGAGCCGCGGCTGCCCGGTAACGCGCACTTCACCTTCGCCGGCTGCGAGGGTGATGCGCTGCTGATGCTGCTGGACGCCAACGGGATCGAATGCTCGACCGGATCGGCCTGCACCGCCGGGGTGGCGCAGCCGTCGCATGTGCTGATCGCGATGGGCGCCGACCCGGCCAGCGCCCGCGGGTCGCTGCGACTGTCGTTGGGGCACACCAGCGTCGACGCCGACATCGACGCGGCGCTGGCCGTGCTGCCCGCGGCGGTGGCCCGCGCCCGGCAGGCCGCCCTGGCCAGCGCGGGGGTGTCCCGATGAAGGTGCTGGCCGCGATGAGCGGCGGCGTGGACTCCTCGGTGGCCGCCGCGCGCATGGTGGACGCCGGTCACGACGTGGTCGGCGTGCACCTGGCGCTGTCCAGCGCGCCCGGCACGCTGCGCACCGGATCGCGGGGCTGCTGCTCCAAGGAGGACGCCGGTGATGCCCGCCGGGTCGCCGACGTGCTGGGAATCCCCTTCTACGTCTGGGATTTCGCCGACAAGTTCAAAGAGGACGTGATCGACGACTTCGTGGAGTCCTACGCCCGCGGGGAGACCCCCAACCCGTGTGTGCGGTGCAACGAGAAGATCAAGTTCTCCGCGCTGGCCGCCCGCGCGTTGGCGCTGGGCTTCGACACGGTGGCCACCGGCCACTACGCCCGGCTGTCGGACGGGCGGCTGCGCCGGGCCGTCGATACCGACAAGGACCAGTCCTACGTGCTGGCGGTGCTGACCGCCGAGCAGCTGCGCCATGCCGCGTTCCCGGTCGGGGACACCCCCAAGCCGGCGATTCGGGCCGAGGCCGCCCGCCGCGGCCTGGCCGTCGCCGACAAGCCCGACAGCCACGACATCTGCTTCATCCCGTCCGGGGAGACCCGGGCGTTTCTGGGCGCCCGGATCGGGGTGCGCCGCGGCGCGGTCGTCGACTCGGCCGGTGCCGTGCTCGCCGAACACGACGGGGTGCACGGCTTCACCATCGGCCAGCGCAAGGGGCTGGGCATCGCCGGGCCCGGACCGGACGGCCGGCCCCGCTATGTGACCGACATCGACGCGCAGACCGGCACCGTGACCGTCGGCGCCGCCGCCGACCTGGAGGTGTGGCGCCTGGTCGGGGATCGGCCGGTGTTCACCTCGGGCACCGCGCCGTCCGGGCCGATCGACTGCCAGGTGCAGGTCCGCGCCCACGGGGACACGGTGCCCGCGGTCGCCGAATTGGCCGGCGAGCGGCTGGTGGTGCGGTTGACCGACCCGCTGCGCGGGGTGGCCCGCGGCCAGACGGTGGTCTGCTACCGCCCCGACATGTTGGCCGGCGACGAGGTGATCGCCAGCGCCACCATCGCCGAGACGGGTTGACCTACCCGCCTCATCGTCGCCGAGCGTGCGCTGGTGGCGGCTCTTCTCGCCGAGCGTGCACTCAGGACGAACATTCGCCGCAAAAGTCGGTCTGAGTGCACGTTCGGCGCGGATCGGCCAGCCCATCCAGCGTCGCGAGCGTGTCGGCGTCCAGGTGCAGCTCGGCGGCGGCGACATTCTCGGCCAAGTGCTCGGCGTTGGCGGTGCCCGGGATCAGCAGCACCCGCGGGTCGTGCGCCAGCAGCCAGGCCAGCCCGACCTGCGCGGGGGTGGCGTTCTGGGCGGCGGCCGCCGCGATCACCGCGGGATGGTCGGTGACCTTCTTGAGGCTGGCGAAGGCCTCGGCCGCTTGCGGGTTGGTCGCCGGCCCGGTTCCGACAAAGCCCGAGCCGAGCGGAAAGAACGGCACCCACGCCAGCTCGTGCGCGCGGCACACCTGCAGCAGCGGTTCGTCGGAGCGCTGCAGCACGTTGTAGTAGTTCTGTACGCACACGATGCCGGCGGGCAGCGCCTGATGCAGCTGGTCCAGGCTGACATGGCTCAGGCCGATCGCCGCGATCTTGCCCTCGTCGCGCAGCGCCACCAGCTCGGCGAGTTGCGCCGCGAGATCGACGCGCTGCTCGGCGGTGGCCAGCAGGCCGGGGCCGGCGTCGGCGCGACGCAGGTTCACCACCGGCAGCCGCTCGATGTCCAGTCGGCGCAGGTTGGCGTCCACCTGGGCGCGCAACTGCTCGGGCCGCTGGGCGAGCACTAGCCCGGTGTGCCCGTCGTGCACGGCGCCGACCTTGCTGACCAGCACCAGCTGCTCCGGGTAGGGGTGCAGCGCTTCACGGATCAGGCCGTTGACCACGCCGTCGCCGTAGAACTCCGCGGTGTCGATGTGGTTGACGCCCAGCTCGATCGCGCGGCGCAGCACGGTCAGCGCCGCCTGCCGGTCGGTGTGTTCCAGCTGCATGGCGCCGTAGCCGACGCGGGCCACGGTGTGGCCGGCCAGCTGACCGGTCCTGAAGTCCATCACTGGTGCGCTCCCGTCGTAGCATGTTCGTCAGTGATGCGGAGGATCCTCCGCATCAACACCGTAGCAGAAGCGGAGGTCCCTCCGGATATGGTTCGGGAGCGTGCCGACGCGCGGCGCAACCGCGAACGGCTCATCGAGGCCGCCGTCGCGGCGTTCTCCGGCGGGCAAGACACCGTGGCCCTGGAGGCCATCGCGCGCGACGCCGGCGTCGGTATCGGCACGCTGTACCGGAACTTCCCGTCCCGTGAGGCGCTGGTCGAGGCGGTGTACCGCAGCGAGCTGGCCCGGCTGTGCGACGGCGCCGGCGACCTGGTCGCGACGCTGGCACCCGATCGCGCGCTGCGCACCTGGATGGGGCGCTACCTGGAGTTCGTGGCGACCAAGCGCGGGATGGCCGAGGCGCTGCGCGCGGTGATCGCCGCCGGGGCGATCACGTCGCTGCAGACCCGGGAACGGCTCAACGCCGCGATCCAGACCCTGCTCGACGCCGGGGCCGCGGCCGGCAGCCTGCGCGCCGACGTGCCGGCCGACGACGTCACCGCCAGCCTGGTCGGTGTCGTGCTGGCCGCCGGTGCCCCGGATCAGCGCGAGCAGGCCAACCGGCTGCTGGATCTGCTCGTTGACGGGTTACGGGCCCGGGACGGACAGGGGGCGCGGCGGTGACGGCTCCGGCACGCATTGGGCCCGCCGCGACCACTGAGCATGGAATTTGGCTATAAGTATGGCTAAACCAGGGCTATTATCGGGATATGCGCTGCGTACCGCTGGGTGAGGCCAAAGACAAGCTCTCCGCTCTTGTCGACGACGCCGAATTGACGCACGACATCATCACGATCACCAAGCACGGCCGTCCGGCCGCGGTGCTGATGTCGGCGGACGACCTGGAATCGTTGCAGGAGACCGTCTATTGGCTCTCCCGGCCGGGGATCCTGTCCGACATTGCTCAAGGGGAGCGCGAATACGCCGAGGGGGCGACCGCCAGTGGTGAGGAGCTCCGCGAGCAATTTGGATTACCGCCACGGTGACTCCTCCGGCGGGTCGGTACCGCATCGAGGTCGACGCATCCGCGCAGCGCGATCTGGCACGACTCCCGCCCAAGATCGCCACGGCCATCGTGGAGTTCGTCACCGGCGCCCTCGCGGATAATCCGCACCGGCTCAGCAAGCCCCTGCGCGCCGAACTGGCGTCGTACCGCAGCGCCCGCCGTGGCGACTACCGGGTTCTGGTCCGCATCGACGACGATCACCACGTCGTGCTCGTCGTCGCTATCACGCATCGGGCGCACGTCTACCGGCCGCGCTGACCGGGGCGCCCTGCGCGACGCAACCCCGCCCGGCTCACCGCCGGTCACCGTGGTTCCAATACGGTTGCTCGGTGAGTGTTTTCGCAACCGCGACCGGCATCGGCTCCTGGCCCGGCACGTCGCCTCGGCAGGCCGCCGAAATCGTCGTCGGTGAGCTGGCCGGCACGCTGGCCCACCTGGTCGAGTTGCCCGCCCGCGGGGTGGGCGCCGACCTGATCGGTCGTGCGGGGGCGCTGCTGATCGATGTGGCGCTCGACACCGTGCCGCGCGGCTACCGCATCACCGCCCGGCCCGGCAAGGTGACCCGGCGCGCGAAAAACCTGCTCGACGAGGACCTCGACGCGCTGGAGGAAGCCTGGGAGACCGCGGGTCTGCGCGGCAGCGGACGCCCGGTCAAGGTGCAAGCGCCCGGCCCGCTGACCCTGGCCGCCGAGCTGGAATTGTCCAACGGACATCGGGCGGTCACCGACCCCGGTGCGCTGCGCGACCTGGCGGCATCGCTGGCCGAGGGGATCGCCGAGCACCGGGCGACGCTGTCGCGCCGGCTGGATACCCCGGTGGTGGTGCAATTCGACGAGCCGTCGCTGCCCGCGGCGGTGGCCGGTCGGCTGGCCGGGGTGACCGCCTTGCCCCCGGTGCCGCCGGTGGACGCGGCGGTGGCCAGCGGGCTGCTCGACGGGTGTGTGCACGCCGGCGGCACCGACGTCCTGGTGCATTCCTGCGCCCCCGATCTGCCGTGGAAACTGTTGCAGCAGAGTGCCGTTGGTGCGGTGGCGGTGGATGCGACGAGCTTGCGGCCCGCCGATCTCGACGGGATCGCCGAGTTCGTCGACTCCGGACGCACCGTCGTGCTGGGCGTGCTGGCCACGACCGCGCCGGCGCGCACCCCGTCGGTCGAACAGGTCGCCCAGGCGGTGGCCGCGGTGACCGACCGGATCGGGTTTCCCCGCGCGGTGTTGGCCGACCGCATCGGGCTCACCCCGGCCTGCGGCCTGGCCGGGGCCACCCCGGGCTGGGCGCGCACCGCAATCGAGCTGGTGTGCAAGGCTGCCGAGGCCATCGCCGCCGACGTCGACGCGGTGTGAGAAAGCCCACCGGCGGCCGGTTAGATTGAGGCCATGATGACGCGAGGCTGGCGGGTCGCTTGGATCCTCGGATGTGTGGGTCTCCTGATCGTGGGCTGCGGGGGTGCTGCGGGGCACGGATCGTCGGCCGCGCATTCCAAATCGGGCGGGGCGAATTCCGCGACCGGCGGGGATCCCAAGGAAACGCTGTTGGCCGCGCTGAAGAAGATGGACGGTCTCGACACCTACCAGGCCGAGCTGTCGATGCCGAACATGGACCTGGGCGGCGGGAGTCAAATGACGACCTCGAGCCACATGGAGGTCTCGGTCAAGGACAACGTCATCTATCAGGTGATGGAGATCAGCGGCGGGCCGATCGGGCCGACCAAACAGGAATCGTTGCTGCGCGGCTCGGAATACCTGGTGCGCGGGGGCATCTACAATCAGGCGTTCGGCGAATCCGATCCGTCGGTGACCGCCGACACCTGGTTCCGCGCCCCCGGCGGCGGTCAGGGCGGCACCATGGTCGTCTCGATGTACTTCGCGCCCGCGGCCCAGGCGATCACCACGGTCTCCGACCAGGGCAGCCAGACCGTGCGCGGCACCGAGGTCACCGTCTACCGCGCCGAGTTGGATCCCGCGAAGTTCCGCTCGGCGCTGTCGTCGGAGAACATCCCGGGTGGGATCCCCGCCGATAAGATCCCGCTGCCGACCACGATTGATTACGGCGTCGGCGCCGATGGTTACGTCCACAGCGTCGCGCTCGCGCTCGGTGATGCCGCGCCGCGCACCACATTTGAGCTGCACGACTACAACACGCCGTTGAACCTGCCCAATCCGACCCACGTCGCGGACCTGCCGACGAGCTGACCCGGCGCGGCCGTCGAGCCTGCGGTGGCGGCATCGAGTCTGCGGTGGTGGCATCGAGTCTGCGGTGAGGGCATCGACCCTGCGGTGAGGGCATCGAGTCTGCGGTGAGGGCACCGACCCTGCGGTGAGGCCGTGTTTTCGCGCCGATACTGGGCCTGAGCGCAGGCTCGGTGCCGTGAGCGCAGGCTCGGCGCCCTGGACGCAGGCTCGATGCCGTCACTGCAGACTCGGTGCCGTGAGCGCAGACTCGACGCCCTCACCGCAGGTTCGGTGCCATACGCACAGGTTCGATACCCGCCGCAGCGTTGAGATTGCGCCCCGGGGCTGTGCACTAGCGGCTGGGCGCAACCCCGAGCGCCGTCGCTACGCGGCAACCGCCGCGCCACCCACTTAGCGCAACCAAAAGGTTGCGCATCTACCGGAAGCGTGTTGTACTGATAAGCAACCAGGAGGTTGCGTATGAGTACCGATCGGATCGAGAAGCGGGTGGTGTTGCGGGCGCCGCTGGACCGCGTGTGGCGCGCGATCAGCGACGCGGAACAGTTCGGACGGTGGTTCGGTGTCCGGTTCGACGGGCCCTTCGTCGCCGGCACATCGGTGACCGGCACGATCACCCCGACCAGCGTCGACGCGGAGGTCGCCAAGCTTCAGCAGCCGCATGCCGGGAATCGGAGCACCTGGCAGATCGTGGCGCTGGAGGAGCCGCGGCGATTCGCCTACCGCTGGCACCCGTGCGCGGGCGAGCCGGACTTCGACGACGAGCCGACCACGCTGGTGGAATTCACCCTGGCCGAAACACCCGACGGGGTGCTGCTCACCATCACCGAATCCGGGTTCGACGCGCTGCCCGAACCCCGTCGATCGTCCGCCTTCGAGGCCAACAGCGGCGGCTGGGCCCACCAGGTCGAGCTGGTGGCCAAGTACCTGGCATCGGGGCAGCGAGTGTGACGGCGACGCTGGAACCGGCCCCGCTCTTCGATGCGCTCGGGGACCCGAACCGGCTGCGTATCGTGAGCCGGCTGTGTGACGGCGGCCCCTGCTCGACATCCCAAGTCACCCAGGCGATTTCGGTGAGCCGCCAGGCCGCCACCAAGCACCTGCAGCTGATGGAGGCGGTCGGCCTGGTCAGCAGCCACCGCCGTGGCCGCGAGCGCATCTGGACCGTGCAGACTCGGCAACTCGCCGAGGCCAGCGACTACCTCACCGGGTTGTCGCGACGGTGGGACGCCGCGATCGACCGGCTGCGCGCGTACGTCGAGGACTGACGCACGCGGGCATACCCCGCGGCCCGTCGGCGTCCAGCGATAACCTGCGGAGGTGAGCACCTCAGAGGCGGACAGCGTCGCACCGCAGATCCGACGGCAGTGGCAGGAACTGGCCGACGAGGTCCGCGAGCACCAGTTCCGCTACTACGTGCGCGATGCGCCGATCATCTCCGACGGCGAATTCGACGAGCTGCTGCGTCGGCTGCAGACCCTCGAGGACGAGCACCCCGAACTGCGCACCCCCGATTCGCCGACCCAGCTGGTCGGCGGCGCCGGGTTCGCCACCGATTTCGCCGAGGCCGCCCACCTGGAACGGATGCTGAGCCTGGACAACGTGTTCAGCGCCGACGAACTCACCGCCTGGGCGGCGCGGATCGCCGACGAGGTGGGCGCCGACGCGCACTATCTGTGCGAGCTCAAGATCGACGGCGTCGCGCTGTCGCTGGTGTACCGCGACGGTCGGCTCACCCGGGCCGCCACCCGCGGCGACGGCCGCACCGGTGAGGACGTCACGCTCAACGCCCGCACCATCGACGACATCCCGGAGCGGCTGACCCCCAGCGACGACTACCCGATCCCGGCCGTGCTGGAGGTGCGCGGCGAGGTGTTCTTCCGGCTGGCCGACTTCGAGGCGCTCAACGCCAGCCTGGTCGAGGACGGCAAACCCCCGTTCGCCAACCCCCGCAACAGCGCCGCCGGGTCGCTGCGGCAAAAGAACCCCGCGGTGACCGCGCGCCGGCGGCTGCGGATGATCTGCCACGGCGTCGGGCACACCGAAGGGTTCCGGCCGAGCACGTTGCACGACGCGTATCTGGCGCTGAAGGCGTGGGGTTTGCCGGTCTCCGAGCACACCACCCAGGTCGATTCCATGGCCGCCGTCCAGCAGCGCATCGACTACTGGGCCGAGCACCGCCACGACGTGATCCACGAGATCGACGGTGTGGTGGTCAAAGTCGACGAGATCGCGCTGCAGCGTCGGCTGGGCTCCACCTCGCGGGCGCCGCGCTGGGCGGTGGCCTACAAGTACCCGCCCGAGGAGGCCACCACCAAGCTGCTCGACATCCGGGTCAACGTCGGGCGCACCGGCCGGGTCACCCCGTTCGCCTACATGACTCCGGTCAAGGTGGCCGGGTCGACGGTGGGCCTGGCCACCTTGCACAACGCCGCGGAGGTCAAACGCAAGGGCGTGCTGATCGGCGACACCGTGGTGATCCGCAAGGCCGGCGACGTGATTCCGGAGGTGCTGGGGCCGGTGGTCGACCTGCGCGACGGCTCCGAGCGCGAATTCGTCATGCCCACCCACTGCCCGGAATGCGGTGCCACCCTCGCCCCGGCCAAGGAGGGCGACGTCGACATCCGCTGCCCCAACTCGCGGTCGTGCCCCGCGCAGCTGCGGGAGCGGGTATTTCACGTCGCCGGCCGCGGCGCCTTCGACATCGAGGCGCTGGGGTATGAGGCGGCCACCGCGCTGCTGGCCGCCGGGGTCATCACCGACGAGGGCGACCTGTTCACCCTCACCGAGGACGACCTGCTGCGCACCGACCTGTTCACCACCAACAAGGGGGTGGTGTCGGCCAACGGCAAACGGCTGCTGGCCAACCTCGACAAGGCCAAGGGCCAGCCGCTGTGGCGGGTGCTGGTGGCGCTGTCCATCCGCCACGTCGGCCCGACCGCCGCCCGCGCGTTGGCCGGCGAGTTCGGCAGCCTGGACGCCATTACCGAGGCCTCCACCGAGCAACTGGCCGCCGTCGAGGGGGTGGGGCCCACCATCGCCGCCGCGGTCACCGAATGGTTCACCGTCGACTGGCACCGCGCCATCGTCGACAAGTGGCGGGCCGCCGGGGTGCGGATGGCCGACGAACGCGACACCCGCATCGAACGCACCCTCGAGGGGATGTCCATCGTGGTCACCGGCTCGCTGACCGGGTTTTCCCGCGACGACGCCAAAGAGGCGATCGTGGCCCGCGGCGGCAAGGCCGCCGGTTCGGTGTCGAAAAAGACCGCCTACCTGGTCGCCGGGGATGCGCCCGGCTCCAAATACGACAAGGCCGTCGAACTGGGGGTGCCGATTTTGGACGAGGACGGTTTCCGCAAGTTGCTGGCCGAGGGGCCGCCGCAAGACCCGGCGTAACCGGCGGGCGATATTCGCGTCAACCGCAGTCTCAGCTCATGCTTACAATTCTCGTGTTTGTCGACCACAGCGCGCGCGGATGTGCTCCGATTTTCCGGTAGCGGTCCTCCCAACGGGTGCTGCTACAGGAGGTTGCTGTGACCGAAGGGCCGGGTTCGCAATTCGGGGGCAATCCCAACCCCGGTGAGGGTTGGGCCTCGCCCAACGCGCCCTGGTCGGGCGGCCAAGCGCAGCCGGGGCAGCCGGCCGCCGGATACCCGTACGGGGGTGGGTATGAGCCCGCCTACCAGCAGCCGGTGTGGTCGCCGACGGGCGGCCCGCAGCCCTACGGTGAGCTGGGCGTCCCGCCGCAGCCGCCGCGCAACCGTAAGCCGCTGATCATCTGGGGCTCGGTGGGCGGCGCGGTCTTGCTGGTGATCATTGTGGTGATCTCGGTCGTGGCGTTCAGCGGCGGCAGCGACAGCGGCACCGCGGGCGAGGTGGTGAAGGCCTATCTCGAAGCGTTGGCCAAAGGCGACGCCGACAAGGCGCTGTCCTACAGCACTGACCAACCCGCATCGAAAGAGCTGCTGACCGACGAGATTCTGCAGAAGCAGATCGACAAGTGGCCCATCACCGACATCAAGATCCTCGGTGACGACGCCACCTACGGCTACGGCCGCGTGCACGTGTCGGCGAAGTTCGGGGATCAAACCTCCGACGAAACCATCTCGGTGAAGAAATCGAACAAAAAGTGGCGGCTGGAGCACGCGGCGATCAAGCTCGACACCAGCCGCAGTTCGGTCAACAACGAAGCGATGAAGACCCTGACGGCGTTTGGCAAGTCGCTGTCCGAATCCCCGGTCTACGTCTTCCCCGGCTGGGTCGACCTGGGCAGCGAGAACCCCAACCTGACCGTCAACGTGAAAAAGCCGCTGCTGCTCAACGACCTGGGCCTGTCCGGCGAGGCCTACCTCGACATCGACTTCGCGGTCAGCGACAAGGGCAACAAGGCCATCTCGTCGGCGATCATGACGGCGCTGCAAAAATGCACCGCCAGCAACCAGCTGTCGCCGCCGGACTGCCCGCAGCGGGTCTACAAGTACGAGCTGGTCGACGGCACCGCCGCCTGGGGCACGCCGGACATCAGCGGCCTGAAGCTGGAGGCCTCCGGCTACGACCTGCAGGCCAGGATCAACGGTCAAATCGTGTTTCCGCTGACCGCGCGCACCCGCAGCGGCGACACCTGGAACGGCACCGTCACCCAGCCGATCTACGGCAAGGCCGACCTGTCCAAGGACCCGCCGACGGTGGACCTGAGCTGATCGCTCAGCCCAGCAGGGTCGCGACAATGCCGGCCAGATAGCCCAGCCGCGCGACCTCCGAGGGCCGAAACCCCGGCCCGCCCGGACGGCCCAGCAGCACCGCGGTGTGCGGATCGCCCAGCGGCGCGGCGGCCAACGCGGTGTCCATCTCCCGCCACACCGACGGCACCCAGTCGGCGGTGCCGTCCAACGCCTCGGCGCGGTCCAGCGGCAGCCAGGGCGCGGTGTCCGGCTCGGTTTCCGGCGCGCCGGGGCTGCCGACGATGCGCGCGAACCCGGTGGCCGACGCGCGGGGGCGGCCCAGCACCGTGCACCAGCCCACCCGCAGCACCCGCGGCGCCTCGTCGGCGAGCACCTGCAGCCGGGCTGCCCGGTCGCCGGTGGCGGCGATGTGGTCGACGAGCTCCAATTCGCGGTGCGCCTCCAACAGCCCGGTGTGCGGGCGCACGCTGTCCACCCAGATCCCGGTGAGGGCCTCGGCGGCCGTGATCAGCGTGTCCGGCATCGCCCCGGCCGGCAGCTCGACCACCAGATCGTCGACCGCGTAGCCCGGCCCACGGTCGATCACGTCCAGCGACAGGATGTCCGCGCCGACCGAACCGAGCGCTACCGCCAGCGATCCCAGGGCGCCCGGGCGGTCTTCGAGCTGGACCCGCAACAGATATGAAGGCACACGCAACACTGTCGCATAGCGGGTCGCGGCCCGCCGAACGTGAAGTTGGCATCACGCTGGCCGCTCAACGCGCGGACCCGTCGCCGGGCTAGGCTTTTCCCTCGTGTCCCAGATCTCTCGAGACGAGGTGGCCCATCTGGCCCGGCTGGCCCGGTTGGCGTTGACCGACGCCGAACTGGACAGTTACGCCGGCCAGCTCGACGCCATCTTGACCCACGTCAGCGCGATCCAGGCCGTCGACGTCACCGGGGTCGAACCCACCGACAATCCGCTCAAAGACGTCAACGTCACCCGCGCCGACGCGGTGGTGCCCGGCCTGACCCAGGAGCAGGCGCTGGCCGCGGCGCCCAAAGCCGCCGACGGCCGGTTCGCCGTCCCGCAGATCCTGGGAGACGAACAGTGAGCGACGTGATCCGGTCCGACGCCGCCACGCTGGCCGCGGCGATTGCCGCGGGGGAGCTGTCCTCGGTCGAGGTCACCCAGGCCTGCCTGGACCAGATCGCGGCCACCGACGAACGCTACGGGGCGTTTTTGCACGTCGCCGCCGATGAGGCGCTGGCCGCGGCGGCCGCCGTCGACGCGGCGCTGGCCGCCGGGGAGACGCTGCCGTCGCCGCTGGCCGGGGTGCCGCTGGCGCTCAAGGACGTGTTCACCACCACCGACATGCCCACCACCTGTGGGTCGAAGATCCTGGAGGGCTGGCACGCCCCGTACGACGCGACCGTGACGGTGCGGCTGCGCGCGGCCGGCATCCCGATCCTGGGCAAAACCAACATGGACGAGTTCGCAATGGGCTCCTCGACGGAGAACTCCGCCTTTGGCCCGACCCGCAACCCGTGGGACGTCGAGCGGGTGCCCGGCGGCTCCGGCGGCGGCAGCGCGGCGGCGCTGGCCGCCTTCCAGGCGCCGCTGGCCATCGGCACCGACACCGGCGGCTCGATCCGCCAGCCGGCGGCGCTGACCTCCACCGTCGGGGTCAAACCCACCTACGGCACGGTGAGCCGCTACGGGCTGGTGGCGTGCGCGTCGTCGCTGGACCAGGGCGGCCCGTGCGCGCGCACGGTGCTGGACACCGCGCTGCTGCACGCGGTGATCGCCGGACACGACGCGCGGGACTCCACCTCGCTGACCGCGGCGGTGCCCGACGTCGTCGCCGCCGCGCGCGCCGGGGCGGCCGGGGACCTGCGCGGGGTGCGCGTCGGGGTGGTGCGCCAGCTGCACAGCGGCGAGGGCTATCAGGCCGGGGTGCTGGCGTCGTTCAACGACGCCGTGGCCCAGCTGACCGCGCTGGGCGCCGAGGTGAGCGAGGTGGACTGCCCGCACATCGAGTACGCGCTGGCCGCCTACTACCTGATCCTGCCGTCGGAGGTGTCGAGTAACCTGGCCCGCTTCGACGCGATGCGCTTCGGGCTGCGCGTCGGCGACGACGGTGACCACAGCGCCGAAGAGGTGATGGCGGCGACCCGGGCCGCCGGGTTCGGCCCAGAAGTCAAGCGGCGCATCATGATCGGCACCTACGCGTTGTCGGCCGGCTACTACGACGCTTACTACAACCAGGCGCAGAAGGTGCGCACCCTGATCGCCCGTGACCTGGACCAGGCGTATCAGTCCGTCGACGTGCTGGTGTCGCCGGCCACCCCGACCACCGCGTTCCGGCTGGGGGAGAAGGTCGACGACCCGCTGGCGATGTACCTGTTCGACCTGTGCACGCTGCCGCTGAACCTGGCCGGGCACTGCGGCATGTCGGTGCCGTCGGGGCTGTCACCGGACGACGGGCTGCCGGTGGGGCTGCAGATCATGGCGCCGGCGCTGGCCGATGACCGGCTCTACCGGGTGGGCGCGGCCTACGAGGCCGCCCGCGGCGCGCTGCCGACGGCGCCCACTGTCTAGCGCGTCCTCTGGCGCGAGCAGACGCAGATTCGCATTACCCGCGCTGCTTTGGTGCGATTCTGCGTCTGCTCGCGGGGGAAGTCGACACCCGGCAAGATAGGGCTATGCGGATCGGAGTGCTTACCGGCGGCGGCGACTGTCCTGGGCTGAACGCGGTCATTCGCGCGGTGGTGCGCACCTGCGACGCGCGGTACGGCTCGACGGTGGTCGGGTTCCAGGACGGCTGGCGTGGCCTGCTGGAAAACCGGCGCGTCCAGCTGTACAACGACGACCGCAACGACCGGCTGCTGGCCAAGGGCGGCACCATGCTGGGCACCGCCCGGGTGCATCCGGACAAACTGCGTGCCGGCCTGGAGCAGGTCAAGCAGACGCTGGACGACAACGGCATCGACGTGCTGATCCCGATCGGCGGCGAGGGCACGCTGACCGCGGCGCACTGGCTGTCCGAGGAGAACGTGCCGGTGGTCGGGGTGCCCAAAACCATCGACAACGACATCGACTGCACCGACGTCACATTCGGCCACGACACCGCGCTGCAGGTCGCGACCGACGCCATCGACCGGCTGCATTCCACCGCCGAATCCCATCAGCGGGTGATGCTGGTCGAGGTGATGGGCCGGCACGCCGGCTGGATCGCGCTGAACGCCGGGCTGGCAACCGGCGCGCACGCGACGCTGATCCCCGAGCAGCCGTTCGACGTCGAGGATGTGTGCCGGCTGGTCAAAAAGCGGTTCCAGCACGGCTCCTCGCATTTCATCTGCGTGGTCGCCGAGGGTGCCAAACCGGCGCCGGGCTCGATGGAGCTGCGGCAGGGTGGCCTCGACGAATTCGGGCACGAGCGGTTCACCGGGGTGGCCGCCCAGCTCGCGGTGGAAATCGAGAAGCGGGTCAAAAAGGATGTGCGGGTCACGGTGCTGGGTCACGTGCAACGCGGCGGCACCCCGACCGCCTACGACCGGGTGCTGGCCACCCGGTTCGGGGTCAACGCCGCCGACGCCGCCCACGCCGGTGAGTACGGGATGATGGTGTCGCTGCGCGGGCAGGAAATCGACCGGGTTCCGCTGGCCGACGCGGTTCGCCAGCTGAAGTTGGTGCCGCAGAGCCGCTACGACGACGCCGCCGCCTTCTTCGGGTAGACCCCGCGGCGGTTACTCGGGCGCCGGTTCGTGTTCACCTGTGCGTCACGAATGTTTCACGCAATCAAGAACATTGACGGGCTTTCGGACCTGGGGACCGGTGTTACGGTCGAAGCTATGAGGCACCGCGATCCCTATTGCGGGGTGCTTGAGCAGTATCCTGCCAATCCGCCCGGTTCGGATCGGGTCACGACCCCCATCGCCGTCGCGCCCAGCCAGCGGATGCCCGGTGGGGCACCGCGCCCCCGCACCCAGGCCGGTTGGCGTGAACGGGTTTCCCGGGTCCCGGGGATCAAGCTGGGGCCGAGCAAAGCGCGGCTCTACGAACTCCAGTTGCGGGATCGGATCCGGGCGTCGGTGGACACCGTGTTCCCCGTTGCGGTTTTCAACCTGAAAGGCGATGTCGGCACCACCACGGTGGTGGAGGCACTCGGGTCCACCTTCGCCGACGTGCGCGGGGACCGGGTCATCGCGGTGGACCTCGATGCCGGCGACCTGGCCGACCGACACGGCGGCCGGAGCCCGCTGGACCTATTCGACCTGGTCACCGACCGGGCCGCCACCCGGTATCTGGACGTGCGGGCGCACACCCACATGAACGCGTCGGGTCTGGAAGTGCTCGGTGCCGGCAACGGCGGCCAGCGGGCGCGACGCGTCGAACGCGACGATTTTGCCAAAGCGTTCGAGAAGCTCCGCCACCACTACTCGGTGGTATTGACCGACTGCGGTAAGACCTTCAAATCCGGTCTGGTGACAGCCGCGTTGCGGCGGTCCCGAGCCATCGTCGTGGTCAGCAGCGCCGCTATCGACGCGATCACAAGAACTCGAACCACACTAGACTGGTTGCGCAACAACGGATATCAGTATCTGCTCGAGTCAATGGTGCTGGCGGTCAACCAAACCGAGGCAGGGGCGCCCGACGCCGCGGTAGGCACCGAGCTCGAGAAGATATCTCGGCAGTTCCCGGCCGCACGGTTCGTCGCGCTCCCGTTCGATCGGCATCTCGCGGAGGACCGGGGGCTGATGCTGGAGCGGTTGAGCAAGGACAGCAGGCGCGGCTACCTGGAGTTGGCGGCCGCGCTGGCCGAGCTGTATCCCGCGGTCTGATCACAGGCCGCCCAGGTCGTCGGGCACGTCGACCGCGTACTGCCGGAGCACCTCCAGGCTCACCACCTCGAGGGTGCGTTCGTGGGTGGCCGCCAGCACCACCGGCGCCGCGTAGCCGTCCAGGTGGGCACGCAACCAGTTGGCCGCGGTGACGCACCAGCGGTCGCCGGGCGTGAGCCCCGGAAATTGGTACGCCGGTACCGGCGTGGATAGATCGTTGCCGATTGAGCGCTGGTGCTGCAGGAACTCGCCGGTCACCACCGCGCAGATGGTATGCAGGCCGAGATCCTCCGGGCCCGTCGAGCAACAGCCGTCGCGGTAGAAGCCGGTGACCGGATCGGTGCCGCACGGTTCCAGCGGGCCACCGAGCACATTGCGATCGGGCATTGGGTCGATGCCCCCCTCGTCGGTTTGCGTTGCAGCGAATAGTAGCGAGTTACCGTGTGGCATGGCCGACCGCACACGGGATCTGCTTTGGGCCGACGTCACCGACATCTACCGGGGTATCTGCGCGCATCCGTTTGTCACCGGGCTCACCGACGGGACGTTGGGCCACGACCGGTTTCGCTACTACGTGGTGCAGGACGGCCACTATCTGCGCGGCTATGCGCGGGCACTGGCGGTGTGCGCGGCCAAAGCGCCCGGCGACACCGAGGCGGCGATGTTCGCCGACCACGCCGGCGCCGCCATCGCCGCCGAGCAGCAGCTGCACGCCGAACTGCTCGCCGCGCTGGGCGTGGACGCCGGCGAGGCGGTGTCGCTGCCGATCACCCCGGCCACCCAGGCCTACGTCAGCTATCTGTTGGCCACCGCGTACGGGGGTTGCTACGCCGAGGCCGTCGCCGCGGTACTGCCCTGCTACTGGATCTACGCACGGGTGGGCGAACATTTGCAGGTCGCCGGCTCGGATGATCCGCTGTATCAGCGGTGGATCGACATGTACGCGGGGCAGGAGTACCAAGCCGTGGTGGACGCGGTGTTGGAGGTCACCGACCGGATCGGCGCCCGGGCGTCGCAGCGGGAACTGGCGTTGATGCGTCGGCACTTCCACACCACGGCGCGCTATGAGTGGATGTTCTGGGATGCGGCCTACCGGATGGAGGACTGGCCGGTGTAACCGGGGCGGGAAGCGCCCGATCACTCCGGCGCGGCGTCGTCGTCGGTGTCGCCGGTCAGCCGGGTCAGCAGGCTCGTGATCTGGGTGAGCCCGGCCGCGGTGGCATCCAGCCGTCCGCGCATTTCGACAAACCCGTCGTTCATCTGCGTGCGCAGGTCGGTGAACTCGCCGCGCAGGTCGGTGAAGTCGTCGCGCATGGCATTGAAGCTGGCCGTTGTGGCTCGGTGGAAATCCCGCATCTCGCCGCGCAGGTCGCCCATTTCACCCCGCAGGTCGCCCATTTCGCCCCGCAGATCCTCCCGAAGATCGCGGATCTCCCCCCGCATCTCTTCGACGTCGCGATCGGCGCCGCCGGCCAGTACCCGCGCGGCCGCCGCGTCCTGCTTGGTGTGCTGCAACTGCTGGGTCAGTTCATTGACCCGCGCCTCCAGCGCACTCACCCGGCTTTCCAGGTCGCCGGAATCCTCGGTCACGTGTGGCAGCGTACCGAGCTTTCGATCGCGACACGCGCCGCTGTGCACAGTCGGGCCGCTTAGGCCGCGTTTGCGTTGCCGGCGACCCAGGCGGTGCGGACGGTGCGGGTCTGCGGCGGCGGGTAGTCGGCGGTGACGCTGGCAGTGGGGCCCACCTGCACCGTCCACGCCGCTGAACTGCGGTCGATCACCGGCGGGGGATTAGCGCCGGTCTTGCCGAGGACGCTGACATCGGCCGGGCAGCCGTAGGCCGCGGCGTAGCCGTCGCTGCGGGCACCCCACGCCCCGCCGTAGCGGATGCGGCATTGGGTGCCGTCGTCGAGGACCAGCGCAAACGGCTGCGGCGTAGCCAGCGGCCGCACCGGCGGCAGCGCGCCGGCGTAGGTCACCCGGTGCAGTTGCCGGTCCCACGGGGACGTCACGCACAGCAGCGCACCCGGGGGCGCCGGCCAGCAGCTGTGGGCGTAGGCCGCGTAGGGATAGCAGAAGTAGATGTTGTCGCTGACCGCCGACGGTGACGGTTTGGTGCAGTCGCTGACCTCACCGTCCGGCGGGCTCACCCGATAGCCGTTGATCGGCTGCCCGTGGCCATCGACGGCCGCGACGGTGACGACGTCGGTGGCCGGCGCGGCCTCGGCGCGCCCGGCCGCGCCCACCCCGATCAGCAGCGCAATCGACAGCGCCACCCCTGCCCGCATCACCCGCTGAGCGTAACCACGGCTCGGTGCCCCGACGGACGCTAATTGCCGCCGAATAGACTCGCGGCATGAGCACCGCCGCCGCCGACCTGCTGGACTACGACGACGTCCTCGCCCGCTTTGACCCCGTCCTGGGTTTGGAAGTGCACGTCGAACTGTCCACCGCCACCAAGATGTTCTGCGGCTGCGCCACCACCTTCGGTGCCGAACCCAACACCCAGGTGTGCCCGGTGTGCCTGGGGTTGCCCGGGTCGCTGCCGGTGCTCAACTCCGCCGCCGTCGAATCGGCGATCCGGATCGGCCTGGCGCTGAACTGCGAGATCGTCCCGTGGTGCCGGTTCGCCCGGAAGAACTACTTCTACCCGGACATGCCGAAGAACTATCAGATCTCGCAGTACGACGAACCCATCGCGATCAACGGCTACCTCGATGTGCCACTGGAGGACGGTTCGAGCTGGCGGGTGGACATCGAGCGCGCCCACATGGAAGAGGACACCGGCAAGCTGACCCATCTGGGCAGTGAGACCGGTCGCATCGAGGGCGCCACCGAGTCGCTGATCGACTACAACCGCTCCGGGGTGCCGCTGATCGAGATCGTCACCAAACCGATCGTCGGTGCCGGTGAGCGCGCCCCGCAGATCGCCCGCGCGTATGTGACCGCGCTGCGGGACCTGTTGCGCGCGTTGGGGGTGTCCGATGTGCGGATGGACCAGGGCTCGATGCGGTGCGACGCCAACGTGTCGCTGAAGCCGACGGGCGCCGCCGAGTTCGGCACCCGCACCGAGACCAAGAACGTCAACTCGCTCAAGAGCGTCGAGGTTGCGGTCACCTACGAGATGCGGCGCCAGGGCGCGGTGTTGACCTCCGGTGGCCGGGTGACCCAGGAGACCCGGCACTTTCACGAGTCCGGCTACACCAGCCCGGGCCGCACCAAGGAGACCGCGGAGGACTACCGCTATTTCCCCGAACCCGACCTGGAGCCGGTGGCGCCCAGCCGCGAGCTGGTAGAGCGGTTGCGCACCACCATTCCGGAGCTGCCGTGGTTGGCGCGCAAGAAGATTCAGCAGGAGTGGGACATCTCCGACGAGGTGATGCGCGACCTGGTCAACAACGGCGCGGTGGAGTTGGTCGCCGCCACCGTCGAGCACGGCGCCTCCAGCAAGGACGCCCGAGCCTGGTGGGGAAACTTCTTGGTGCAAAAGGCCAATGAGGCCGGTGTGCAACTCGATGAGCTGGCGATCACGCCCAAGCAGGTCGCCGAGGTGGTGGCGCTGGTCGATGCGGGCAAGCTGTCCAACAAGCTGGCCCGCCAGGTCGTTGAGGGGGTGCTGGCCGGCGAGGGCGGGCCCGAGCAGGTGATGACCGCGCGCGGCCTGGCGGTGGTGCGCGACGACTCGCTGATCCAGGCGGCCGTCGACGAGGCGCTGGCCGCCAATCCCGATGTGGCCGAGAAGATCCGCGGCGGCAAGGTGCAAGCCGCGGGCGCCATCGTCGGTGCGGTGATGAAGGCCACCAAGGGCCAGGCCGACGCCGCGCGGGTGCGGGAGCTGGTGCTGGCCGCGTGTAGCTGACGCGGGCCGACGGGCCGTTGCGGGCCGTCCGGGTGGGAAGCCTGGAACAACGATCGGCCCCCTCGGGGGGAAGGGGGCCGATCGCTGTTGGTACCTGCCTACCGGCAGGAGTCGGGGGGACTCAGAACAGGCTGGCCAGAATGTCCAGCGGCATACCGGTGCCCGACCAGCCGATGTCCATCGCGATGGCCTGGGCCAACTCCACCATCGACGCAATCGGTCCGACCGCGACGCCGGGCAGGTCGAACAGGTTGACCGTGCTGCCCAATAGATCGGCGTCCACACCCAGACCAACCGCGTCGAAAAGCGACCCCGCGGGGCTGAGCAGCCCACCGAAGTCCAAGCTGAGGTCCGAGATGTTGGTGTCCAACCCAAGCAGTGAAATGGACGGCAACGTGATTCCCAATTGCGTCAAGATCGGCAGCAGGTCTACCTCGCCGTAGCCGTTGAGGAACGCGTTGGTGAGGTTGGCCGGCATGTCAATCACGTCTTCGAACGCCGTCAGGGGGTTACCGCTGGTCAGCGCGTCAAAGATGCCGGTGATATCGCTGCCGAACTGCAGCATGGGACTGAGCGTCGTACCCAGTGCACCGATGAGGACACCGCTAGCCGGGGAACCGACAAAATCCAGCAGTTGAGCAACGATCGGCTCCAGGTTCTTATCGGTGATCAGGGACGGAAGCAGCCCCTGGACGAGCTGGAAAAGCCCCTCATGCGTGAGGACGCTGCCGATGAGCCCGGTACCTTTGACCACGTCGTCGAGCGATTGGTACAGGGTGTCGGTGGCGCCGCCCGCCGGTAAGAACGGCTCAAACGGGGTGGCGAGGGCTGACTCGAGGTTCTTGAAGATCTCGCCGGGAACGTTCGCGATGCTGGCGGGGTCCTTGAGAAACTCTTCGATGTAGCCGACCTGGTTGGCCAGGACCTGCTGCGCCACCGGGAACGGGGCCGCCGAGAAGTGATCCCAGATGCCGGTGGCGTTGGTAGACGTCGTCTGCAGGACGTTCTCCCACGTTCCGATGGGGTCGAAGTCGCCGGCGGCGGCGAGTTGGATGTCGGGGACCTGGATCTCGGGCAGGTGTGCCGCCACCGGGGTGACGGCGATGACGCTGGCGCCGGCGAGGGCGACACCGGCGGTGATCCAGGGGCGCGTTGCAAGTTGCATAGGTCTCCTTCAATGCCTGGCCGTGACGAGCACCACGACCAGACTGGGACGTTACCTGACAGTAGGTTAAGAAGAAACAAAAAGGTCCAAAAAATTGGACGGAATCGTCTCGGCGCCGGCCCCGGCTGGTGATGTTGCCGCAGGTCAGTGCAGCTCACGCCGGGGTCCGGTCCGTTGCCGCGGCGCCGGCCCTTGGGGGTGCACGGCCGCGTGGTCCCCTCCGGCTGTCCGCCCCGCGAGGTTTCGAGTGACGGCGAACATGGTGTGCGTACAGCGGTTTCGCATTCCAGGTGGGCGTGGATGCGGATCGGCCGCGCATCCACCTTAACTGAGAGCGGACTGAACGCGGTTAAGGGGTTTCTTCAGGATGGCGGAGTCGGGCCGTGCGCCGCGGCTCGGCGCCCAGGAGGCCGCCGTTCAGTGCCTGTGCACCCGAGCGGCCGCCACCTCGACACCCCACGCGGCCAACGCGGCGCGCCGCATCGCCTCGGGGTCTCCGGTGGTGACGAAGGTCCGCTCGGCCGGCCGCGGTGCACCGCGGGCCTGCGGATGGCGCTCGGCGACCGCGGCGGCCAACCGCTGCGCCGGGTCGATCAGCAGTGCGTCCGGCAGCGCGGCCGAAAACCAGCGGCGCGCGGCGGGGTAGTGGGTGCAGGCCAGCACCAGGGCCTCCACGCCCCGCAACGGGGCGAGAATCCGCGCCAGGTCGGCGCGGAATGCCGCCGAGCCGGTCCGGCCGGCCTCGATGTGCGCCGACAGCGGCTGGGCCACCCGGGACAGCACCACCCGGCCCGGGCGGGCCAGCCCGCGCCGGTAGTGGCCGGCGGCGATGGTGCGCCGGCCTCCGATGACCCCGACCGTGGCCGCGGCATCGGGCACCGACGCCACGCCGCAGTCGATGATGCCGTGTACCGGAATCGCGACGGCGCCAAGATGTTCCACCACGGTGCTGGCGGCGTTACAGGCCAAGACGGCTTCGCTGGCGCCCATCTCGCTCAGCCGGTCGAGCACGGCGGATAACCGCGCGGTCAACTGGCCGGTGCGCATCCGGCCGTAGGGGAGTGCTCCGGTGTCCGACCAGTACAGCACCGGCAGTCCGGGCGCCGCCTTCTCCAGCGCTTGCACCAACCCGATGCCGCCGATGCCCCAATCGACGACGCCCAGCGCCGTCATGGGTAGCTGAGCGGCTCGGTGCGTCCCTTGGCCAGCGGTCCCGAGTCGAACGCCACCACCCGCTGCGACAACGTCGTCGTCAACAGGTCCAGCCGCCGGCCCGGGAACCGGCTGGAGAAATACCACCGGTATTCGTGTTCGGCGCGGATCGGGTTGTGCCGCAGCATCTCCTGCCAGTCCGGGTGGCGGGTGAGCGCGGCCAGGTCGGCGGCGAAGCCCGGCCGGCGACGTGGCGCACGCCAGTGCGCGACCGCGGAGCGCGCCAGCGTGCCCAGCTCCGACCACCGCGCCGGCCGCTCGACCATGTCCACCACCCACAGCCGGCCGCCGGCGACCAGGACCCGCCGGATCTCGTCCATGACCGGGTCCCAGTCCAGGTACCGAAACGACAGGAACGACACCACCACGTCGACGTGGTCGTCGGGCAGATCCAGGGTTGGGTCGTCGACCAGGGCGAACCGCAGCCGGTCGCGCTCGCCGTTGCGCGCGGCGGCGCGGGCCAGCATCTGCGCGGAACTGTCCACACCGATCCCGGTGCCGAGGTGGCCCGCATCGTCCAGGGCGCGCAGCAACGCTCCGGTGCCGCAGCCGATATCGAGTATCCGCAGCGGCCGGCCGAATTCGGCGGCGGCCCGCGCGGCGCGGTCGGCGACCCAACGCCACTCGCGTTCGCGGACCCGGATATCGGCGTAGGCGCGGTCGTAGGGCTCGGCCACCCGATCATAGGAGCGGTCCGGCCGCGTTGCGGCGGGCCGGTATTCGACCAGCGGCTCGGCCGCGCCGCCGAGGTACTTGCGGACGGATCCGACCCAGCCGTGCGACTTTTTACCCGGCGTGGCGATCAGATAAAGATTCGGGCGGGCCTCCGGTCGGCGACCCGCCCACGCGAAATGGTCTTTGTGCGCCGACACGGTGGTGTAGTTGCGGTTGCCGTAACTGGGCACCCCGAACACGTCGGCGAAGAACGGGGCAAACCAGCGTGCCGTGCGGCAGGCGTGGAAGTAGGCTCGCCCGGTGGGGGAGAACGGAATCGGCATCGTTCGCCACTCATGTGGTGAGAACTGTTCGGGCCAGTCGGTGGAGCCGAACATCGGGCCGTACAGGCCGGCATGGCTGATCAGGTGCAGTTGGTCGATCACCCGCCCGGCATCGGCCAGCCGGGCCAGCTCGCCGACGAACTCGCTTTTGTGGTGCACGCCGGTGACGACCACCTCGGCGTCGGGATGCGCGGCGGCCAATTCGCGGGTCATGGTGGCCGCCGCCGTCGCGAACTCCGCCGAACCGCCGCGGTAGTGGGTGGTGTAGGAAACCCAGATCACCGGGACCGCAGCGTGTTTGGGTGCGATGTCGGCGAACGGCAGGCGCGGGTGGTCCCCGGCAGGAATCCAGGCGCCGTAGTCGCCGACCAGATCCAACGCCTCGGCGCGGTCCAGATCGAACACCCGCATCCGAGTCGGCGGCGGGCTGTAGCAATGCAGCGACAATCCCGTCGCGCCGGCCGTCATATCGTGAATCACGTCGGGCGTGATCGGAATCGGCGCGCCCTCGGCCCGCACCGCCGCCTCGACCGGCACCAGGCGCGGGCCCTCCCAGCCGAACCGCCGCTCGTGAAAGTCACCCTCGACCGCGACGACGAATCCGCCGGACCCGCCGTGGTCGTGCGGCGCGCAGCTCTGCCCCGGACGCCAGCGGGCGATCATGATCTCGACACGCTCGTCGGCGCGCAGGATGGTGCGCGAGTAGGGCTGGTCCGGGCCCGGCGCGCTGGCCAGCGCCGCCAACGCCGGCGCGGCGGCGGCCACCCGAGCCAGCAGGCCGGCGCCGGGCAGGTCGCCGCGCGCCGCCGTGCCGGCCAACGCGTCCAGCAGCGCAGCCACGGCGTCGACCCCGGCGCGCGCGTCGACAAGCAGCTGGCTCACGATGGTTCCCCCGAGTCCTGGTGGGCCGCGCTCCCCCAAGCGCGGCCCACTGCATCCGATCCTAAGGGCGCCGCATGGGGTCAGAACGCACCAATTTCGTCGGCGTGACGCGTCGCCACAATCGCGGTCCGGGCGTCGCCGAACGTGCACTGGTGGCGGGTTTTCGGCCCAAATCCCGCCCTCAGCGCACGCTCGGCGCAAAGGCCGCGGCGACGCCGCGATCAGGTCTTGTCGTCGTTGCTGCGTGGGAAGCCGCCGCCGCCCGCCGACAGCAACGGGAAGACCACGTCGTCGAGTTTTTCGGCGTCGCCGAAGCTCTTGTTCACCGTCGCGCCCCACAGGTTGCCGTCCGGGGCCAGCGCGATCGCCCAGGCATGCTTGTGGACGTCGTTGTCGCGCAACACCTCGGGTTCGCTGGTGACCGCGCCGGTGCCCGGCGCCAGCCGCACCGCCACCGTCTGCTTGGTGTTGACCAGGTTGACCAACACGGTGCCGTCCAACGCCGCGCAGCCGCCCACCCCGGGCTTATCGGGCCACGTCCACACCGTCGAGGTCTGCGACTCCTTGGTGATGCGCTGCAGCCGATCCCCGGTGGGGGTGCGGTCGGTGATGTAGAGCGAACCGTCGACCGGATCGATGCACATGCCGCCGCCGGCGCCCATCCCGGCCAGGGCCGTGGTCGGCGGCGCCGGGTCGACGGTGGTGGGCTGCTCGAGCCGCAGCACCTTGCCGGCGCGCGAGGCGGGGTCGGCCGCGGCGGCGGGATCGCCGGCGTCGCCGGTCAGCACCACCAGGGTGGTGCGGCTGGTGAAGATCAGCGCGCCGGAATTCCCGGTGGCCCCCTTGGGGATCCCGGTCAGGATGTCTTTGGGGACGTCGCCGTCGGCGATCCGGATGACCCGGTTGTCGGTGGGCGTGCTGATGTAGGCGTACATCAGCCGGTCCTGCGAATACGTCGGGGAGCGCACAATGTCCAACAACCCGCCGTCACCGGACGGGTCCACGCCGATGACCGTCTTGACCTTCGGCTCGGCGCTCAGCGAGATCTCCTTGATGGCGCCGGTGGTCCGCTCGGCGACCAGCGCCGACTTGCTGTCGCCGAGCATGATCAGCCCGCTGGTGCTCTCCAGGCAGCCCTGCATGACGTTCGGTGCCGGGCACTGCTTGGGGAACGGGGTGGCCGGCAGCGGCGGCGGCGGGGGAGGCGTCGAGGTGGCCGGGGGTTTGCGCTGCGGTTCGGTGGTAAACGGCTCCGACTGGGCGTCGTTGAAATGCGCGCAGCCGGTCAACACCAGCAACCCCGCGCACCCCACGACGGCCATCCGTCGAACCGCCCCGCGCATCCGCATGCCCGCCAGATTACGGACACCGCGGGTGGGCCCGCCAGGATGGCCGCCTTAACCACCGGTGGCGCCCCGCCGCGGCGACCCGGAACGCCGGCCCGGATTTGCCGGTGAAAGCGCCGCTCAAATCCCCAATCCAGCCCGTGATGCCCTTACCCTGACAAGGGTGACCAGCCAAGCGCACGATTCACCCTGGCAGCGACCGGACGGTTCGGCGCCGCCGAACCCGGGACGCCCCGGCTCGGCAAGCCTGGTCGATCCCGAGGATGACCTGCCCTCGGCCGACTACGGGGGCGATTTCGAGACCACCACGATCCCGCCCTACGACTCCCGCAATGGCGGCAGCACCGGATTCAGCCTGCTCGGCGACTCCGAGCCGCTGCCGTATGTCCAGCCGCAATCCAGTGGCCGGCACGCCGCGCTGGGACCGGCCGAGATCGACCCGGACGACGACGAGCGGTACGGTCCCGTCGACCGCCGCGGTACCCAAGACCTGGGCTTGTTGCTGCTGCGACTGGCGTTGGGGGCGCTGCTGGTGGTGCACGGCCTGCAGAAGCTGTTCGGCTGGTGGGGCGGGCAGGGGCTGACCGGGTTCAAGAACTCGCTGTCCGATACCGGCTACCAGTACGCCGACATCCTGAGCTATGTCGCCGTCGGCGGCCAGATCGTCGCCGGGGTGCTGCTGGTGCTGGGGTTGTTCACCCCGGTGGCCGCCGCCGGGGCGCTGGCCTACCTGCTCAACGGGGTGCTGGCCGCGGCCTCGGCCCACGGCGGGGTGCGGCATCTGGCGTTCTTCGGCCCGGACGGGCAGGAATACCAGATCACGCTGATCGCGATCGCCGCCGCCCTCGTGTTGACCGGCCCCGGCAAGTACGGGTTCGACGCCGGTCGCGGCTGGGCGCGTCGTCCCTTCATCGGGTCGTTTATCGCCCTGCTGCTCGGCATTGGCGGCGGTGTCGCGCTGTGGGTGCTGCTCAATGGCGCCAACCCGCTGAGCTAACGGCTCAGGCGTACGGGTTGGGGACCCGACCCCCGCTGGCTTCGGTCAGCTGCGGCAGCGTCGCGAAGGTGACCGCCGGCAACCGCAGTTCACCGCCGCTGGTGAGGTGGGCGCGGGCCCACGAGCCCTTGGTGAACCGCAACCCCTCGATGTCCTCCCAGCGCACCGACCGGCTGCCCAGCAGGGTGCGGACCGTCACGCCCCGGCCGTCGGCGACGGTGCGCAGCCGGACGATCAGCGCCGACAGCAGCACCGGAATCACCAGCAGCGGCGCCGTCGCCGGCCAGGTCAGCACCGGGATCAGCAGGCCCAGCGCCACGAAGCCGACCGCGAAGTGCGCCATCGGGGAAATCTTGATCACCGCGGGTGCGCTGGAAGCCACGCCGGCAATCATGCCTGACGGCCGTAGCGCCCGATGGTGCGGATTGATTCGCATCGTCCGAGGAGTCGCGGATCAAACCGCACGGTCGGCAGCGGGGCGCCCACGCCGCAAATTTGACGGTTGACCTGTGCTGACGCTACTGTCGGACGCTATGGACAACCGCGAAATGCTCGTAGTACTTGGTCGGCGCGTTGGCTGCTGACTAGACGTACCTAGCCGAGCACCAACGCGCAACCCTCGTGCAGCAGCTGAGCTGACGGGGGTTTTTTGTTGTCATCAGTGCCAGAGATGAAGAGGAAACCGTGAGCGCACCCACCACGCGACCAGCGGAGCGGTCGACGCCCCCGCAGCCGGCCAACGGCGCCCCGGCCACCACCGGATCCCACCGGGTCGCGCCGCAGCAAATGACCGGCGCCCAGTCGGTGATCCGGTCCTTGGAGGAACTCGATGTCGAAGTGATCTTCGGCATTCCCGGTGGCGCGGTGCTGCCGGTGTATGACCCGCTGTTCGACTCGCAGAAGTTGCGCCACGTGCTGGTGCGCCACGAGCAGGGCGCGGGGCACGCCGCCAGCGGCTACGCGCACGCCACCGGCAAGGTCGGGGTGTGCATGGCCACCTCCGGTCCCGGGGCCACCAACCTGGTCACCCCGCTGGCCGACGCGCAAATGGACTCCATCCCGGTCGTCGCCATCACCGGGCAGGTCGGCCGCCAGCTGATCGGCACCGACGCCTTCCAGGAAGCCGACATCTCCGGCATCACCATGCCGATCACCAAACACAACTTCCTGGTCAGTCGCGGCGACGACATTCCGCGGGTGATCGCCGAGGCGTTCCACATCGCGTCCTCCGGGCGGCCGGGAGCAGTTCTCGTCGATATCCCCAAGGACGTGTTGCAGGGCCAGTGTACCTTCGCCTGGCCGCCGAAGCTGGATCTGCCCGGCTACAAACCCAACACCAAACCGCACAACCGGCAGGTGCGCGAGGCCGCCAAACTGATCGCCGCGTCGCGGCGGCCGGTGCTCTACGTCGGCGGCGGCGTCATCCGCGGCGAGGCATGCGAGCAGCTGCATGAGCTGGCCGAGCTGACCGGCATCCCGGTGGTCACCACCCTGATGGCCCGCGGCGCCTTCCCGGACAGTCACCGCCAGCACCTGGGCATGCCCGGCATGCACGGCACGGTGGCGGCGGTGGCCGGGCTGCAGCGCTCCGATCTGCTGATCACCCTGGGTGCCCGGTTCGACGACCGGGTCACCGGCCAGCTGGACTCGTTCGCGCCGGACGCCAAGGTCATCCACGCCGACATCGACCCGGCCGAGATCGGCAAGAACCGGCACGCCGACGTGCCGATCGTCGGCGATGTCAAGGCCGTCATCACCGATCTGCTCGCCGCGCTGCGCCACGACCAGGTCAGCCTGGATCTGGCGGAGTGGTGGACCTACCTGCGCGGTGTGCAGGAGACCTACCCGCTGTCCTACGGGCCGCAAAGCGACGGCAGCCTGAGCCCGGAGTACGTGATCGAAGAGCTGGGCCGCATCGCCGGGCCCGATGCGGTGTATGTGGCCGGGGTGGGCCAGCACCAGATGTGGGCCGCGCAGTTCATCAAATACGAGAAGCCGCGCACCTGGCTGAACTCCGGCGGTTTGGGCACCATGGGCTTCGCCATCCCGGCGGCCATGGGCGCCAAGATGGGTCGCCCGGACGCCGAGGTGTGGGCGGTCGACGGCGACGGCTGCTTCCAGATGACCAACCAGGAGTTGGCCACCTGCGCGATCGAGGGCATCCCGATCAAGGTGGCGTTGATCAACAACGGCAACCTGGGCATGGTGCGCCAGTGGCAGACCCTGTTCTACCAAGAACGGTACAGCCAAACGGATTTGGCCACACATTCGCACCGCATCCCCGACTTCGTCAAGCTCGCCGAGGCGTTGGGGTGCGTCGGATTGCGGTGCGAGCGTGCCGAAGACGTCGAGGACGTGATCGCGCAGGCCCGGGCGATCACCGACCGGCCGGTGGTGATCGACTTCATCGTCGGCGCCGACGCGCAGGTGTGGCCGATGGTGGCCGCCGGCACCAGCAACGACGAGATCCAGGCCGCGCGCGGGATTCGCCCGCTGTTCGACGACGACGACAACGAGGGGCACGCCTGATGGGCACCACCACGCACACGCTGTCGGTGCTGGTCGAGGACAAACCCGGGGTGCTCGCTCGGGTGGCGTCGCTGTTCTCCCGGCGCGGCTTCAACATCGAGTCGTTGGCGGTGGGCGCCACCGAGCAGAAAGACATGTCCCGCATGACGATCGTGGTCTCGGTGGAGGACACTCCGCTCGAGCAGATCACCAAACAGCTGAACAAGCTGATCAACGTGATCAAGATCGTCGAGCAGGACGACGACAACTCGGTGGCCCGCGAGCTGGCGCTGATCAAGGTGCGCGCCGATGCGAGTACCCGCGGCCAGATCATCGAAGCCGCGAATCTGTTCCGGGCCAGGGTGATTGACGTCTCCCCGGAGTCGCTGATCATCGAGGCCACCGGTACCCCGGCCAAGTTCGAGGCGCTGCTGCGGGTGCTGGAGCCCTACGGCGTGCGCGAAATCGTCCAATCCGGTCTGGTGTCATTGGCCCGCGGTCCCCGCGGCATCGGCACCGCCAAATAACTAATAAGGAGAAAAGCCAAGTGGCAGTTCAGATGTTCTACGACGACGACGCCGACCTGTCGATCATCGCCGGCCGCAAGGTCGGGGTGATCGGCTACGGCAGCCAGGGGCACGCGCACTCGCTGAGCCTGCGCGACTCCGGGGTGCAGGTGAAGGTGGGTCTGAAGGAGGGCTCCAAGTCGCGGCCGAAGGTCGAAGAGCAAGGCCTGCAGGTCGACACCCCCGCCGAGGTCGCCAAGTGGGCCGACGTGATCATGCTGCTGGCGCCCGACACCGCGCAGGCCGAGATCTTCAAAAACGACATCGAACCGAACCTCAAGGCCGGTGACGCGTTGTTCTTCGGTCACGGGCTGAACATCCACTTCGGGCTGATCAAGCCGGCCGCCGACGTCACCGTCGCGATGGTGGCGCCCAAGGGGCCGGGGCATCTGGTGCGCCGCCAGTTCGTGGACGGCAAGGGTGTGCCGTGCCTGATCGCGGTCGATCAGGACCCGACCGGATCCGGTGAGGCGCTGGCGCTGTCCTACGCCAAGGCGATCGGCGGGGCCCGGGCCGGGGTCATCAAGACCACCTTCAAGGAGGAGACCGAAACCGACTTGTTCGGTGAGCAGGCCGTGTTGTGCGGCGGCACCGAGGAACTGGTCAAGGCCGGCTTCGAAGTGATGGTCGAGGCGGGCTACGCCCCGGAGATGGCCTACTTCGAGGTGCTGCACGAGCTCAAGCTGATCGTCGATTTGATGTATGAGGGCGGCATCGCGCGGATGAACTACTCGGTGTCCGACACCGCGGAGTTCGGCGGCTACCTGTCCGGTCCGCGGGTCATCGACGCCGACACCAAGGACCGGATGCGGGCCATCCTGCGCGACATCCAGGACGGCAGCTTCGTCAAGCGGCTGGTCGCCAACGTCGAAGGCGGCAACAAGGAGCTCGAGGCGCTGCGCAAGCAGAACGCCGAGCACCCCATCGAGGTCACCGGCAAGAAGCTGCGCGACCTGATGAGCTGGGTGGACCGCCCGATCACCGAAACCGCCTAGTCACCTGTTGCGCGAGCGTGCGTGTCCCCGGTCCGACACGCGGTGTCGGGACCGGGATCGCGCACGCTCGCCGGGCGGCGGCTCTGCAGGCCGTCCCTAGTGCGTCGACATTGAAGCCACGCAGGCGAAGTCCGAGAGGACGCCTGCGTGGCTTCACTGTCGCGGGGGCTAGTGGGGGAGCGGGCTTCAGCCACCAAGCTCCAAAGCCAATCCCACTTGCACCCGGCCACGGGCCGTGCACACTTGTGACATGGAGATCGGTGAGCTCATCGCGGTCGCACGGACCGTAGCACCCCGGCTGTCGTCGTCGACGCGGCCGGCGTGAGCGCGCGCACCGGCGGGCCTGAGCCGCAGCCGCGCCGCACGCTGCACGGCCTCTCGGACGTGCGGGCGTTCTTTCACACCAACACCGTCCCGCTGTATTTCATCTCGCCCACCCCGTTCAACCTGCTCGGCATCGACCGTTGGGTACGGAACTTCTTCTACCTGACCTACTTTGACTCCTTCGAGGGCGACCATCCGCGCGTGTTCGTGCCCCGGCGGCGCAACCGGATGGATTTCGACTCGATGGAGGACGTGTGCAATTACCTGCTGCGTGATCCCGAGACGCTTGAGTTCATCGCGCGGCGCGGGCCCGGCGGCAAGGCGTGCTTTGTGATGCTCGACGAGGCAACCCAGGCCTTCGCGCACGAGGTAGGTCTGGAGGTCATGCAGCCGTCGTGGGAGCTGCGCCATCGCCTGGGCTCCAAGATCGTCATGACGCGTTTGGCCGAGAAGGCCGGGGTGCGGAGCGTGCCGCACGTGATCGGGCGGTCCGGCTGCTACGACGACCTGCTGGCGCTCGCGCAGGGCGCGGGCCTGGGCGAGAACCTGGTCGTCCAAGCCGCGTACGGCGACGCCGGCACCACGACGTTTTTTGTGCGCGGTCAGCGCGACTGGGACCGGCACGCCGAGGACCTGGCCGGGCAGGAACTCAAGGTGATGCAGCGTATCCGCAACGTGGAGGTGTGCCTGGAGGGCGTGGTGACTCGGCACGGCACCATGGTCGGCCCCGCGATGACAAGCCTCGTCGGTTACCCGGAGCTGACCCCGAACAAGGGCGGCTGGTGCGGCAATGACGTGTGGCGCGGCGCGCTTTCGCCCGACCAGACCCACACCGCGCGGGCAATGGTGCGCAAGCTGGGCGGCCGCCTCGGCCGCGAGGGGTACCGCGGCTACTTCGAGGTGGACCTCTTGCACGACCTGGACTCCGACGAGCTGTACCTCGGCGAGGTGAACCCGCGGCTGAGCGGGGTTAGCCCGATGACGAACTTGACCACCGAGGCCTACGCCGACGTGCCGCTGTTCCTGTTTCACCTGCTCGAGTACCTGGACGTGGACTACGAACTCGACGTCGACGAGATCAACGCGCGCTGGGAGCGGGGCTACGGCGCCGACGATGCCTGGAGTCAGCTGATGATCTGGGAGACCTCGCCGCACGTCGAGCTGTTGACCGCCGCCCCCCGCACCGGGGTGTGGCGCCTCGACGACGACGGGCGCGTCTCGTTTGCCCGCCCCGGCAACGACTGGGCTTCACTGATGGACGAGTCGGAAGCCTTCTACATGCGGATCGCGGCGCCCGGCGATGTGCGCTGCAAGGGTGCCGAACTCGGTGTGCTGGTCACCCGCGGGCACCTGCAGACCAGGGACTATAAGCTCACCGAACGGTGCCGACGTTGGGTTGAGGGCATCAAGTCGCAGTTCCGCTCCACCCGGCTGACCCCGGGTGAGCCGACCGTGCCGCGGCTTGTCGCCCGGGCGTAAGCGGATTTACCCGCCGAGATCGACGTTATCGTGCGCCGCACCCGCGATATCGCGCGTTAACGTCGATCTCGCGGTCACGGCGCCAGGCTCGGCAGTTCGCGAATCCCGAACTCCCGCTTGAGCACCGTGCGCGCGGCGTAGTAGCCGGCCATGCCGTGCACCCCGGCGCCGGGCGGGGTGGCCGCCGAACACAGGTACACCTGGGGAATCGGTGTGGCCCAAGGGTTTACCCGCGGGGTCGGGCCGGTGATCGCCCGCCACGCGGAATTGCCGCCGGCGGCGATGTCGCCGCCGACGTAGTTGGCGTTGTGGTCGGCCAACCGGGCGGCGGGCACCCCGCGGGCGGCCAGCACCAGGTCGCGAAATCCTGGCGCGAACCGTTCGATGGTGGCGGTGACGGCCTCGGTTTGGTCGATCGGCGATCCGGCCGGCACGTGCGCGTAGGTCCACATCGGGCGCCGTCCTGCGGCGTCGATCCGGGACGGGTCGGCCAGGTGCGGCAGCGCCGCCAGCACCATCGGGGCGGCAGCGTGCCGCCCCGCGGCGACCTCGGCTTCGGCGTGCGCCATCTGGCGCCGGTCACCACCGAGGTGCAGGGTGGGGGCGGCCGCCAGCCGTGGATCGCGCCACGGCACCTCGCCGGACAGCACGAAGTCGACCTTGGCGACTCCGGCGCCGAAGCGGTAGCGGCGCAATGTCTTTGCGTAGCGGGTCGGGATCCCATCGCGGTAGATGTCCAGCAGCGCGGTGGGCGCGGTGTCGAAGATCGCCACCCCGTCCGGCGGCGTCGTCACCGCGGCGTCCGCGGTCACCTCGCCGCCGTGGGCGCGCAGATCGGCGATCAGCGCGTCGGTGATCGCCTGGCTGCCGCCCACCGGGATCGGCCAGCCCACCGCGTGCCCGAGGGTGGCCAGCATCATCCCCGCCCCGGCCGAGGTGATCGACGGCATCCGCGAAATCGTGTGGGCGGCAACACCGGTGTACAGGGCGCGGGCGTCATCCCCGGCCAGCGACAGATTCCACGCCGGGCTGCCCTGCCCGGCCATCCGTACCCCCAGCCGGTCTACGGTGGCCAGCCCGGACGGGATCGACCGCTTGTCGCCGAGCAGAAACCCGACCACCGCGTCGCAGCCGTCAACCAGCGGACCCAGCAGCCGCCGCCACGAGGCGCCGTGCTGCAACTCCGCGCAGGTGCGCTCCAGGTCCCGGTAGGCGATCGCCGCCGGGCGCTCATCCAGCGGGTTGGCGTAGGAGACCTCCGGCACCGCCAATCGCACGCCGCGCGCGCCCAGGTCGAACTCGGCGAAGAACGGCGACGCCAGCCCCAGCGGGTGCACCGCCGAGCAGATGTCGTGCGCGACGTCGGGAAACTCCGGGTCGGCGGCGGTGCGGGCGCCGCCGCCGAACGTCGGCTGGGCCTCGAGGACCTGCACGGACAGGCCGGCACGCGCGCAGATGACGGCCGCGGCCAGCCCGTTGGGTCCACTACCGACGACGGTGACGTCCATCCCGTGATGGTAAGGGCGGCCGCTCGGCGCGCAGCCCGAGCACCGGCTGACGGACCCGACCGCCGGAGAATTCAGGACACCATGGCTGGTGCCCCCGTTCGTCAGCCCACACCAGCTGCAGCGCCCGCAGGTCGGGGCCGTAGAACGCCACCGCCACATTCATATGCGCATCGGGATGCTCCACTTGGACGACCTCCAGCGGTGGCCCATCCGGTGTCGCGATCAGCTCGCCGGGTATCGGTTTTCCGCCCTCCATCAGGTAGGCGGCGAGGTTGTTGAGCAGCAGCGCCGTCGGCTGCGGCGCCAGGCCGGTCACCAGCAGTTCGGGTAAGCCGTGCTCATGCAGGCCGACCGTGTAGGCGTAGGGCGTGCGCTCGTCCTCCACGTATTGCACCGCCCAACCGCGTTTGTCCACCGTCTCGCGAATGGCGTCCAGCCATTCCTCGACGGTGCTATCCGGGTGATCACATTTCCAGCACATGGGTGCTTCTCCTCCCGTCGTCGTACTTACCGACAGGGTCCACCTGGGCACCGACAAGACACGGGTTCCCGCAAGGATGAGGCATGCCGGGCTACGGTTCGGCAGTGCGCCGGGAGCGCAGCAGCGGAAGGAAAATCGTGTCGACGATCTCCTCGATGGCCTCATCGGCCAGCGGCCGCAGCGTCATCAGGATTTCGTAGCGGAACAGGTCCACGGGCAGGCGAGCGATGCGTTCCGGGACCTGTTCCGGTTGGATTTCACCGCGGTCGATGGCCCGCTGGATTACCTCGTCGAGTGCCGGGTTACGGCCACCGTGCACAAACGCGCTGAGATCGGACAGGCTGGCGCCGGTCTGACGGTAGAAGCCGCCCAGCTGGGTGAACAACTGTGTCGCCAAACCGACCCGGACTTTGTTGGCTTGCTGCAGCAGCGCGATCACGTCGCCCCGCAGGCTGCCCGTGTCGGGGGCGGTCACCACGTCCTTGCCCACCTCATGCTGCAGCGCGGCCAACACCAGTTCCTGCTTGCCCGGCCAGCGCCGGTAGAGCACCGCGCGACTGGTGCCCGCCCGCGCGGCCACGGCGTCGATCGTGAAGTCGTCGTAGCCGCGTTCGGTCAACTCCGCCCACGCGGCATCCAGCAGGGCTTCCTCCAGCGCGCGGCCGCGGCGCCGCTGCGACACCCCGGCTGAACTAAGAGACATTGCGTTTCCTAACGCCACGGTCTAGATTTTGGGTACACCATGTATCTTACCGTCAGAAGGGGCGAATCCGATGCGCATTCTCATCTCCGGTGCCGGTATCGCAGGCCTGAGCACCGCGATCAACCTCGGGGCCGCCGGCCACGACGTCACCCTGGTCGAACGCGCCAACCACCTGCGGGTCAATGGGTCTCCCATCGACATACGCGGTGACGCGATCGACATCGTCGACCAGATGGGGGTGCTCGGACAGATCCGTGCACGGCAGATCGATATGACCGAACGCGTCCAGTTCGTCGACCGGCACGGCGCCGTCGTGGCCGAACCGCCTCTCGACCAGATCAACGACTCCGCGGACGATCTGGAGATCCCCCGCGAAGACCTCACCACCATCCTCTACAACCACCTCGGGCCCTCGGCCGAGCTGCGGTTCGGCGAATCCATCGCCGAACTGGGTGACGACGACCGCGGCGTCGACGTTGTCTTCGCCTCCGGCGAGCGGGACCGCTATGACCTGGTGGTCGGAGCCGACGGCATGCACTCGGCCGTTCGCCGGCTGGTGTTCGGTCCCGAGCGGGGATTTCTGCATTACCTGGGCTTCTATGTCGCCCTGGCCGAGCTGCCCGACTACACGCCGACCGGACGCGCCAACCCGATGTACAACTATCCGGGTCACCTGACCGGTATCGCCGCCTACAACGACAAAGCCTTGGCGGTCTTCACATTTCGGTCGCCGTGGATTGACTACGACTATCACGACCTGGCGGTCCAAAAGCAGATCCTGGCCGATGCTTTCGCCGGCCACAGCGAGTGGCGAATCCCTGAACTGATAGCGGCCGCGGTCGCAGACCCGGAACTGTACTTCGACTCGGTCAGCCAGATTCGGATGCCGGTCTGGCACCGCGGCCGCGTCGTGCTCGTCGGCGATGCCGCCCATTGCACCTCCAACCTGACCGGCCGCGGGACCAGCCTGGCCTTGACCGGCGCCTGGTCTCTGGCCCAGGCCCTGCGCGACCACCCCGGCGACCTCGCCCGGGCCTGGGCGCAATACGACCGTGACCGGCGACCACATGCGACCCGAGTCCAGGCGATGGCGGCGCCGGGAGGTGACCGCCTGGTCCCGGCCACCCAAGAGCAGATCGATGCGCGCAACCGAGAGTTCCAGGCCGGCATCGGCGCTCACACCGGCAACCGGTGACCGCTCGGCGACCCGCCGCGCCCGGCTGGGCCGCGCTCAATGCGGCCCACTACGCTGTCCGGGTGAGCCTGCCCGTTGTGTTGATCGCTGACAAACTCGCCGAATCCACCGTCGCCGCGCTCGGCGACCAGGTCGAAGTCCGCTGGGTCGACGGCCCGGACCGGGCGAAGCTGCTGGCCGCGGTGCCCGAGGCCGACGCGCTGCTGGTCCGCTCGGCCACCACCGTCGACGCCGAAGTGCTGGCGGCGGCCGCCAAGCTGAAGATCGTGGCCCGCGCCGGCGTCGGGTTGGACAACGTCGACGTCGACGCCGCCACCGCCCGCGGGGTGCTGGTGGTCAACGCCCCCACGTCGAACATCCACAGCGCCGCCGAGCATGCGCTGGCGCTGCTGCTGGCCGCCGCCCGCCAGATCGCCCCGGCCGACGCGTCGCTGCGCGAGCACGAATGGAAGCGGTCGTCGTTTAGCGGCACCGAGATCTTCGACAAGACCGTCGGGGTGGTCGGGCTGGGCCGCATCGGGCAGCTGGTCGCGCAGCGGCTCGCGGCGTTCGGCGCCCGCATCGTCGCCTACGACCCCTACGTGTCGGCGGCGCGCGCCGCCCAGCTCGGCATCGAGCTGCTGTCCCTCGACGAGCTGCTGGGCCGGGCCGACTTCATCTCGGTGCACCTGCCCAAGACCCCGGAGACCGCCGGCCTGATCGGCAAGGACGCGCTGGCCAAAACCAAGCCGGGTGTGATCATCGTCAACGCCGCCCGCGGCGGGCTGATCGACGAGGCGGCGCTGGCCGAGGCGATCACCAGCGGGCACGTCCGGGCCGCCGGCCTGGATGTGTTCGCCACCGAGCCGTGCACCGACTCCCCGCTGTTCGACCTGCCGCAAGTGGTGGTCACCCCGCACCTGGGCGCGTCGACCGCCGAAGCCCAGGACCGGGCCGGCACCGACGTGGCCAAGAGCGTGAAGCTGGCGCTGGCCGGCGAATTCGTGCCCGACGCGGTCAACGTCGGCGCCGGGGTGGTCAGCGAAGAGGTCGCCCCATGGCTGGATCTGGTCCGCAAGCTCGGCGTGCTGGTGGGGGCGCTGTCCGACGCGCTGCCGGTGTCGCTATCGGTACAGGTCCGCGGGGAACTGGCCGCCGAGGACGTCCAGGTGCTGCGGCTGTCCGCGCTGCGCGGCCTGTTCTCGGCGGTGATCGAGGACCCGGTCACCTTCGTCAACGCCCCGGCGATCGCCGAGGAGCGCGGGGTGGCGGCCGACATCGGCACCGCCACCGAAAGCCCCAACCACCGCAGCGTCGTCGAAGTCAAGGCGGTCGCCGCCGACGGCTCGGCCGTGACCGTCGCCGGCACGCTGTCCGGGCCGTTGCAGGTGGAAAAGGTCGTCGAGATCAACGGCCGCCACTTCGACCTGCGCGCCCAAGGCGTGAACCTGGTGATCAACTACGCCGACCAGCCCGGTGCGCTGGGCAAGATCGGCACCCTGCTCGGCGGCGCGAACATCAACATCCACGCCGCGCAGCTGTCCGAGGACGCCGAGGGTCCGGCCGCGACGATCCTGCTGCGGCTGGACCGCGATGTGCCCGACGACGTGCGGGCGGCGATCAGCGCGGCGGTGGGCGCCAACAAGCTTGAGGTGGTGGACCTCTCGTGAAACGCGTCCGCGACGATGCAGAGCGCAGCGATGAGAAGGAGCGGCGCTCGTGAAGTTAGCGGTCATCCCCGGCGACGGCATCGGCCCGGAGGTCATCGCCGAGGCCGTCAAGGTGCTCGACGCCGTGCTGCCCGGTGTCGAGAAGACCAGCTACGACCTGGGGGCGCGGCGCTATCACGCCACCGGCGAGGTGTTGCCCGACTCGGTGCTCGAGGAACTGCGCGCCCACGACGCGATCCTGCTCGGCGCGATCGGCGACCCGTCGGTGCCGTCCGGGGTGCTGGAGCGCGGGCTGCTGCTCAACGCGCGATTCGCACTGGATCATCACGTCAACCTGCGTCCGGCCCGGCTATATCCCGGTGTGACCAGCCCGCTGGCCGGTAATCCCAATATCGACTTCGTGGTGGTCCGCGAAGGCACCGAGGGGCCCTACGCCGGCACCGGGGGCAGCATCCGGGTCGGCACCCCGCACGAGATCGCCACCGAGGTCAGCGTCAACACGGCCTACGGGGTGCGCCGCGTGGTGCACGACGCGTTCAAGCGGGCGCAGCGGCGACGCAAACACCTCACCCTGGCGCACAAAACCAACGTGCTCAGCTTCGCCGGGCAGCTGTGGTGGCGCACCGTGCAGGAGATCGGCGAGGAATACCCCGACGTCGAGATCGCCTACTGCCACGTCGACGCCGCGACCATCTACCTGGTCACCGACCCCGGGCGGTTCGACGTGATCGTCACCGACAACCTGTTCGGCGACATCCTCACCGACCTGGCCGCGGCGGTGTGCGGCGGCATCGGCTTGGCGGCCAGCGGCAACATCGACGCCACCTTGGCCAACCCGTCGATGTTCGAGCCGGTGCACGGCAGCGCCCCCGATATTGCCGGGCAAGGCATCGCCGACCCGACGGCCGCGATCATGTCGGTGGCCATGCTGCTGACCCATGTCGGGGAGAGCGCCGCGGCCGCCCGCGTCGACCAGGCCGTCGCCGAGCACCTGGCCACCCGCGGTGATGCCAAGCTGTCCACCAGCGCGACCGGCGAGCGGATCCTGAGCCTGCTGTAAACGCACCCCGGCGTTGACTCTGCGTGTATGGCGCGGTCTTTCTCGAACTTTTGCGCCCTACACGCAGAATCAATGCAGGGCCGGCCCCTACACCGGGTCGAAGGTGCGGCTGGCGATGAAGGTCGGCCGCGGTGCCTTCGCCCCGAACGGCTCGACCAAGGTGTTCTCCACGCTGTTGTAGACGATGAACACATTCGACCGCGGGTAGGGCGTGATATTGCTGCTGGACCCGTGCATGCAGTTGCTGTCGAAGAACACCGCCGACCCGGCCGGTCCGGTGATCTGACGGATCCCCCGCTCGTTGGCCAGCCAGGTCAGGCTGGTCTCGTCGGGGGTGCCGATCTCCTGGCGGCGCAGTGACGAGCGGTAGTGCTCCGGCGGTGTCTCGCCCGGGCAGGACACGAACCATTTATGCGAGCCCGGCATGATCATCAGCGACCCGTTGTAGTCCCGGTTCTCGGTCAGCGCCACCGACACGCTGATCGCGCGGGGGGAAGGCATCCCGTCCTCGGCGTGCCAGGTCTCGAAATCGGAGTGCCAGTAGAACTCCTGACCGTTGAACCCGGGTTTGAAATTGACCCGGCTCTGGTGCACGTAGACGTCTGAGCCGAGCAGCTGGCGGACCGGGCCCACCAGCCGCGGATCGGCGACCAGCGCGCCGAACGCCGGGCTCACCTTGTGCACCTCGAAGATCGACCGGATCTCGCGGCTGTCGGGTTCCAGCACCGAACGCTCGTCTTGCGCCAACGCCGGATCGGTGCGCAGATTGTCCAATTCGGCCCGCAGATCGGCGACGATGTCGGGGTCCACCAGGGCGTCGACGGTCACGAAGCCGTCGGCGTCGAAACGATCGACCAGGCGCGTTTCGAGCGGGCCACTGACCCGATCGGGATCGCACCACACCGCGGGGTCGTGGCGTGGTGCAATCCCGATCTTGACGTTGCTGCGGGTCGGGTACCGGTCGTAGCGGTTGGTCGTGGCGGCGGTCACGAGGCCGCCTCGGCCTCCGCGCTGTCTTCGATGATCAGCGGGTAGGCTCCGGTCTCGTCGTGCACCTCGCGGCCGGTGACCGGCGGGTCGAAGACGCACACCATGCGCAGGTCCTCGCGGGCGATGATCCGGTGGTGTTCGTGGCCGTCGAGCAGGTAGAGGGTGCCGTCGCGCAGCGGGTGGACCTCACCGGTCTCGTCGTTGACCAGGTCGCCCTCCCCGCCGACACAGTAGACCGCCTCGACGTGGTTGGCGTACCACATGGCGGTCTCGGTGCCGGCGTACAGGATGGTCTCGTGCATGGAGAACCGCTGGCCGTCACGGGCCAGCAGCAACCGCTGGCTGTTCCAGGTTTCGGCCTGGACATCGCGGTCGGTGCCCTTGATTTCGGCGAGGGTGCGGACGATCACTAGCTGCTCCTTCCGGCGGCACCGGCCAGTTCCCGGCCGGCGACAGCCTCGATTGATTCGGCGGTAATGGTCAGGCCCCGGGCTAGATCCTCCTCCTCGATCACCAGCGGCGGCATCAACTTGACGACCTCGCTTTCGGGTCCGGACGTCTCGAGCAACAGCCCGCGGCTGAACGCTTCCTTGCAGACCGCATCGGCGAGTTCGGGACGGTCGAAGGCCACGCCGCGGATCAGGCCGCGGCCGCGCGTCTCGACGCCGTCGAGCGGGTCCACCACCTCACGCAGCGCGCGTTCGACCAGCTCGCCCTTGCGCATCACCTGCTTCTCCAGCGAGTTGTCGGTCCAAAAGTTCAGCGCCGCCTTGCCCGTGACGAACGACGGGTTCTGACCGCGGAACGTGCCGTTGTGCTCGCCCGGCTCCCAGACATCGTGTTCGGACTTGAACAACGTGAGGGCCAGCGGCAGCCCGTAGCCGCTGATCGACTTGGACATGCAGACGATGTCGGGCACGATGCCGGCCGCCTCGAAGCTGAAGAACGGCCCGGTGCGCCCGCAGCCCATCTGCACGTCGTCGACGATCAGCAACAGCTCGTGGCGGCGGCACAGCTCGGCCAGACCCTTCAGCCACTCCAGCCGGGCCACGTTGACGCCGCCCTCACCCTGCACGGTTTCGACGATCACCGCGGCCGGGTCGTTGAGCCCGCTGCCGCTGTCCTCCAGCAGCCGCTCGAACCAGATGAAGTCGGGCACGGCGCCGTCGAGGTAGTTGTCGTAGGGCATCGGGGTGGCGTGCACCAGCGGGATGCCGGCGCCGCCGCGTTTCATCGAGTTGCCGGTGACCGACAGCGAGCCCAGCGTCATGCCGTGGAAGGCGTTGGTGAAGCTGATCACGCTTTCCCGGCCGGTGATCTTGCGCGCCAGCTTCAGCGCGGATTCCACCGAGTTGGTGCCGGTGGGGCCGGGAAACTGGACCTTGTAGTCAAGCCCGCGAGGTTTGAGGATCACCTCTTCGAACCGCTCCAGAAACTCGGCCTTGGCGACGGTGTTCATGTCCAGGCTGTGCACCACCCGGTCGGCGGTCAGGTACTCGAGCAGGGGCGCCTTGAGGTCGGGGTGGTTGTGGCCGTAGTTCAGCGCACCGGCACCGGCGAAGAAATCCAGGTACTGCCGACCGTCGGTGTCCCAGATGTGGGCGCCGGCGGCCCGGTCGAACACCACCGGCCACGATCGGCAATAACTGCGTACCTCGGATTCGAGGGTTTCGAAAATGGTCATGCTTCCTCCGTCCGTGTGCACAACGGAACGAAACGGCAGGTCGCGAACAAAGCTGGACAATGCGGCCCGGGGCTGGGCGTTCAACGGCGGCGGCTGCAATGCACGCCAGCTCCGATCCCGCTGCATGCGGCCAACTCAGACGTTTGTCGCATGCAGTTGTCGATCGATGTCGCTCGACCTACCACCCCGCTCGGGAGGCCCCAACTCGGTCTGCCGGGGCTCACGTTTGCGCGGACGCGACCTTACCGAGGATCGGTGGCCGATCTCAACCTCCGCGCTCGGAGTGGCGAGATCAGACGCCGACCCAGACCACACCCGCTCAACCCCGCGGGGGTACCCGCAGCGGGCCGATCCGAAACAGCTCCTCGGCCAGGTGAGCGTCGGGAAACAGCGCGGCGCCGAACAGCTCGGAGCGCTCCACGGCGGCCTCCCACCGGCGCGCGAACGCCAGGAACAGCCGCTGGCTGGCCTCGTTATCGGGTGTGATCGAGGTCTCCAAATGGGTGACCCCGTCGCGCAGCGCGCGGGTGAACAACTGGTCGAGCATCCGGCTGGCGAGCCCGACCCCGCGGTGGGCGTCGTCGACCGCCACCTGCCACACCAGCAGCGTCGCGGTTTGCTCGGGGCGACGATAGCCGGTGATGTAGCCGGCCGGGCGGCCGTCGACCTCGGCGATCACCGAGCTGGCGGCGAAGTCCCGGCACCAGATCAGGTAGGCATACGGCGAGTTGACGTCCAAGGTGGCGCTGTCCTTGGCCAGCTGCCACAGTGCGGGCCCGTCGGCCACGGTCGGGATGCGGAACTCGATAGCGGTCATTGCGACGACGGTAGTGCCGGTCTTCGCGGGCGCATCCGGCGACCGGTGCCGCTGCTGGCTACACCGGCGGATCCACCGTCGGCGGTTTCGGTGGCACCCGCAGGGTGCGCAACGCTTCCAGCGCGGGACGGCCCGGCGGTTCGGCGGATACCGGTACCACCGGCAGGGCGACCAACGGGAACAGTCCGCACAGCGCAAACGCGAGGGGATAGCCGACGGTCCCGATCAGCGCCCCGAACAGCGGGGGAGCCACGCCGGCGGTCAGACGCTGGGTGGTGTTCTGGATGCCCAGCGCACGCCCACTCCAGTACGGCCCGGCCCGCTCGGCCACCGAGGTGGAGGCCAACCCGTTGTCGAGCACGGTGATCACCGCCGCGACGACCATTGCCGCCTCGGCCAGCTGCGAATGCAGGTGATCGGCCAACCCCGTCGCCAGCATCGCCGCGGCGCCGGCGGCGGCCAGCGTGCGGATCGGCCGCAGCCGGGTGGCGACCCGGTCCGACCAGCGGCCCACCATCACCCGGGCCAGCGCGCCGAGCAGCTGCGCGATGGTCACCAGCCCGCCGGCCGACCCGGTGGCCCAGTGGTGGCCGCCGATCAGCCAGACCAGCATGAACGTGGCGATCACACACTGCGGCACCATCAGCAGCGCCGAGGACAGGTGAATCCGCCACAGCACCGTGGACCCCTGGTACGGGCTGACCAGCTCATGGGCGGGGGCGGTGTCCCGGGGCGCCCGCGGCGGATCCAACACCCCGATGGCGCACGCCACCGCCGCCACCGCGCACACCGTCGCCGGAAACATCAGCGCCCGCGACAACCCATGCTCGGCGAGTTCGGGAATCACCGCGGCGCCCAACGCGATTCCCAACGGCTGCGCGGTCTGGCGGATGCCCATCACCAGTCCGCGCTGATGCGGCGGGAACCAGCCGGTCACCAGCCGGCCGCTGGCGGTGTTGGCGCTGGCGGCGGCCATCCCGCCCAGGAACAGGAAGGCGCCCACCGCGACCAACGACTGCATCGAGGCCGCGGCGTAGGTTGCCACCGCGGTCAGCGCCGAGCCGGCCGCCAGCACGATCCGCTCACCGATGCGGTCCAGCAGCGCACCCCAGGCGAACAGGGTCAGCACCATCCCGAAGCTGGGCATCGACGCGAGCAGACCGGCCACGGCCAGGTTGGTGTCGCGTTTGGATTCCAGCATCGGGATGACAAAGGCGACACCGTTGATGAACACAAAGGAACACAGCGTCGCCAACAGCGCGATGACCACGATCGACCAGCGCGCCGCGGTGCTGATCGAGTCCGCAGACGCTCGAGTCACCCGCTTATCGTTTCACATGCGTTTCATAGAACGCGGGAAATCCGGAGGTGCTGGTCACCGCGCGCTCGGTCGCCGGACACCCAGTACCCTCAGACGAATGCGCCTTGGCCGAATCGCCAGCCCGGACGGTGTCGCTTTCGTCAGCATTGACGGCGAGTCCGGCGACATGACTGCCCGTGAGATCGCCGAACACCCCTTTGGCACACCCACCTTCACCGGTCGGTCGTGGCCGCTGGCCGATGTGCGGCTGTTGGCCCCGATCCTGGCCAGCAAGGTGATCTGCATCGGCAAGAACTACGCCGCCCACATCGCCGAGATGGGGGGTGCGGCTCCGGCCGATCCGGTGATCTTCCTCAAACCCAACACCGCCATCATCGGGCCCCACGTCCCGATTCAGCTGCCGGCCAACGCTTCGCCGGTGCATTACGAGGGCGAACTGGCCGTGGTGATCGGCCGGCCGTGCAAGGACGTGCCGGCCGCCCGGGCGGCCGAGAACATCCTGGGCTACACCATCGGCAACGACGTGTCGGCCCGCGATCAGCAGCAAGCCGACGGCCAGTGGGCCCGGGCCAAGGGGCATGACACGTTCTGCCCGGTGGGCCCGTGGATCGTCACCGACGTCGACCCGGCCGACCTGCAGGTGCGCACCGAGGTCAACGGCCAGGTCAAACAGGACAGCCGTACCTCGCTGATGATCCACGATGTCGGTGCCATCGTGGAGTGGATTTCGGCGGTGATGACGCTGCTGCCCGGTGATCTGATCCTCACCGGCACCCCCGACGGCGTGGGCCCCCTCGAGGACGGCGACACCGTCGCGATCACCATCGAAGGCATCGGTACGCTGTCCAATCCCGTTGTCCGCAAAGGAAAGTCGTGAGCACCAACGTTCGGGTTCGGTTCTGTCCGTCGCCCACCGGCACCCCGCACGTCGGGCTGATCCGCACCGCGCTGTTCAACTGGGCCTACGCCCGGCACACCGGCGGCACCCTGGTCTTCCGTGTCGAGGACACCGACGCCGAACGCGACAGCGAGGAAAGCTATCTGGCGCTGCTGGAGGCGCTGCGCTGGCTGCACCTGAACTGGGATGAGGGCCCCGAGGTGGGCGGACCCTACGGTCCCTACCGGCAGTCGCAGCGCAAAGACCTGCACCGGGACGTGGTGGCCCGGCTGCTGGCGGCGGGAGAGGCCTACGAGGCCTTCTCGACACCGGAGGAGGTCGAGGCCCGCCACGTGGCGGCCGGCCGCAACCCGAAACTGGGCTACGACAACTTCGACCGCGAGCTGACCGAGCAGCAGCGCGCGGCGTTCGCCGCCCAGGGCCGTAAACCGGTGGTCCGGTTGCGGATGCCCGATGCGGACGTGTCCTGGAACGACCTGGTGCGCGGGCCGACCACCTTCCCGGCCGGCACCGTGCCGGACTTCGCGTTGACCCGAGCCAACGGGGATCCGTTGTACACCTTGGTCAATCCGGTCGACGACGCGCTGATGAAGATCACCCATGTGCTGCGCGGTGAGGACCTGCTGCCGTCCACCCCGCGTCAGATCGCGCTGTATCAGGCGCTGATCCGCATCGGGGTGGCCGACCGGATTCCTGAATTCGCGCACCTGCCCAGCGTTTTGGGCGAGGGCAACAAGAAGCTGTCCAAACGCGATCCGCAGTCGAACCTGTTCGCCCACCGCGACCGCGGCTTCATTCCCGAGGGATTGCTGAATTATCTGGCATTGCTGGGCTGGTCGATCGCCGACGACCGCGACGTGTTCAGCATGTCGGAGATGGTGGCCGCATTCGACGTGGCCAACGTCAACTCCAACCCGGCCCGGTTCGACCAGAAGAAGGCCGACGCGATCAACGCCGAGCACATCCGGCTGCTCGATCCGGCCGATTTCACCGCCCGGCTGCACGCGTTCTTTGCGGGCCACGGGCACAGCACCGGGTTGGACGACGCGGGGTTCGCGGTGGCCGCCGCGCTGGTGCAGACCCGCATCGTGGTGCTCGGGGACGCCTGGGAGCTGCTGAAGTTCTTCAACGACGACGAGTACGCGCTGGATCCGCGCGCGGTGGCCAAGGAGCTGGGGCCCGACGCGGCCGCGGTCCTGGACGCGGCCATCGCGGCGCTGGGCGAGGTGGCCGACTGGACCACGGCGGGTATCGAGGCCGCGCTCAAGGACGCCCTGCTGGTACGGCTGCAGCTCAAACCCCGCAAGGCGTTCGGCCCGATCCGGGTGGCCGCCACCGGCGCCTTGGTCAGCCCGCCGCTGTTCGAGTCGCTGGAGCTGCTCGGCCGGGACCGCAGCCTGGCTCGGCTGCGCGATGCGCGGGCGCGGATCGAGCCGTGAGGGGTTCGGTCGAAATCTTTGGTAGTCTGCACGTCGGCCGACAACGGCTGGCCGCAGCGGCGACGCGGTGTTCCGCCCCGCTCCTCCCGGAGCTGGTCAGAGCACCTCGTAAGCGCTCTGACCAGCGGTTTTAGCCAGCCAATGGGGTATGGTGTAATTGGCAACACAGCTGATTCTGGTTCAGCCATTCTAGGTTCGAGTCCTGGTACCCCAGCAAAAACTGTCCACCCCAAGCGATTAGGTGGGCATCGGCAGTTGAGCTATGCTGACTGCTCGGATCAGTTCTGGCCCCGTCGTCTAGCGGCCTAGGACGCCGCCCTCTCACGGCGGTAGCGTGGGTTCGAATCCCATCGGGGCTACTCATCCGGCTCGCCACTCGTGGCGAGCAGACGCAAAAGCCCCCAGTTTCGTGCCGAAACGGGGGCTTTTGCGTCTGCTCGCGGGGGTGGGGG